>JAMPYE010000234.1 GCA_023700825.1 Thermoanaerobaculia bacterium
GAACCGGCACGGGTTTCCCCACACGCCCCTCAAACGTGCGCGTCTACCAATTCCGCCACTTGGGCAGGCAACCAGTTACGGCAAAACGCTATGAAAAGAGCTACTTGGTCGGAGTGGCGGGCGCCGGGGCGGAGGGTGTTGCCGCCGGAGTCGAGCCCATCACCGACCCGCTCGGACGCGCCTGAATGATGGCGAGGCCGAGGCTGGTGACTACGAAGAGTGCAAAGAGAATCGCCGTCGACTTCTGCAGAAAGGTCGTCGCGCTCCGCGCTCCGAACGCCATCTGCGAGCCGCCGCCGCCGAACGCGCCGGCGAGGTCGGCTCCCTTACCCTGCTGAATGAGGACTACGAGCATCAGCAGGAGGCTGACGACGACATGAATCGTGACGAGAAGTATTGTCATGGCTTTGTCCGCGCGAGAATCTCGCAGCCCGGCAGAACCGGGCAAGGGCGTGAATTCTTCCCCAGAACGGGGGCGATGTCAACCGCGGGCAGATTACCCGCGCATTGCTCCCCAGATCGCCAGGAACGACGAAGAAACGAGGCTCGCCCCGCCCACGAGGAAGCCATCGACCTCTTCGAGCGACGCGATCTCCGCCGCGTTGTCGGCCTTCACCGAGCCGCCGTAGAGGATCGACAGCCGGCAGTCGGCCGGAACCAGAGGCGCTACGAGTCCGGCGATCGCCTGGTGCGCCTCGCGGATTTCGGGGTTCTTCGCGTTGCGCCCCGTGCCGATCGCCCAGATGGGCTCGTAGGCCACGACCAGGCGCGGGAAGCTGCGCGCGGCTACCGCCATGGCGGTCGTCACCTGGCGATGCAGCCAGTCGAGCGTGTTCCCCGCGTCGCGGGTCTCCTGGCTCTCACCGACGCAGAAAATCGGTACGAGCCCCGCGTCCGACGCCTTCGCGAGCTTGAGCCCGACCGCTTCGTCGTTCTCGCCGAAGATCGTGCGCCGCTCCGAGTGGCCCACGATCGCGTAACGGGCACCGAGCCCGGCGATCATCCGCGCCGACACCTCTCCCGTGAACGCTCCGGAGTCGTGCTGCGAGGAGTTCTGCGCGCCGACCGCGAATCCCTCTCCCGCTTCCTTCGACTCCCGCACCAGCAACTCCAGAAAGGGCGCCGGCGGCGCGAGCACCAGGTCGAAGCCGGCGTTCGGGCGCCCTCGCATCGCGGAGCAGTACGCGCCGATCCCCTCGGCGGGAAGGTTGAGTTTCCAGTTTGCTGCGAGCAGCTTTTCCCTTGTCATTTTATGTAGTCTCTTATTACTTCCAATTAGAATTTTCGTTTCAGATGCGATAACTAGAACCAAAAAAACATCGGACCCATTGGAGTCCATGGCATCGGCAATATTGATAACGATATACGACAGTTAATAACGAGAATTTTTGACAGCACGCTTTACTACAACGAGAACCGGTCCTTCCCGATTCGCTTCGCCTCGTAGAGCCGCTGGTCGGCTCGCGCCAGCAGCTCCGATGGCCCCTTGTCGCTCCCGTCGAGCGACGCGATCCCGATCGAGATCGTGCAGCGGATCGCACTCTCGTCGGGGCCGCCGATCTGCAGCTCGCGCACTCGCTTGATCATCCGCTCGGCAACCGAGCGCGCGCCGAGCAGATCGGTGTGCGGAAGGATGACCGCGAACTCGTCGCCGCCGAACCGCGCGAAGAGGTCGGGCGGCCGCAGCGTCTCCCGAACCGTCCCGCAAAGCTCCGAGAGCAGCACGTCGCCCATCATGTGCCCGTAGCGGTCGTTGACGCCTTTGAAGTCGTCGATGTCGAAGAGCATCAGCGACAGGGCGATGCCGTAGGTCCGCGCGCGCTCGATCTCCGACGGCAGCTGCCTCCTGAAGGCGCGCTTGTTCCAGATCCCCGTCAGGTCGTCGGTGTCGGCGAGGTTCTGGATCTGCTCGTTCGCGCGGATGTTGCCAAGGAGAATCGCGATCTGGTTCGCCAGCAGTTCGAGAATCCGCTGTTCCTGCGAGGAGAACGGCCGGCCGGAACGGTAAAGCAGCAGCGCCCCGGCGATGCGGTTCTCGAGCAGCAGCACCGCCTGCACCTGGTGCTCGATCGGATCGCCCGAAAGGTCGTGCTCCGGCAGGTCGGAAAAGTCGCCGCGGATGATCACGTCGGTCGACGCAAAGGAGGCCGAGACCTGCGCTCCAAGCGCCTTCCGGACCGCTTCGACGAGCCGGTCGCTCACCAGCTCCTCGTGCCTCGGCAGCTTCGACACGTACATGTCGAGATTCTGCTCGAGCATCACCGCGCAGCCGACGTCGAACGGTACAGTGCCGGCGACACGCCGGAAGGTCGACCGGAAGAGCTCCGCGATCGTGCGGCAGCCGGTGAGCGCCTGGTAGAGCTCGCGAAGGAAGCCGAGCAGGCCGGCGAGCTCTTCGTGGTCGATGCGCAGCCTCTCGACCTCCGAAACGCAGCGGTCCGCCGCGTCGCGAAGCAGAGCGACGACCGCCGGATCCGCGGAGTATCGCGGATCGACGCTCACCAGCCCCGCCCCTTCGTGCGCAACCCCTCGGCGGATCAACTCCTCCACCAAGGCCAGCTCCCCGGGCGTGAGGAACTCCCGCTTCACGCCCTCCGGAGCCGCAAGGAGGATGCGGAGCAGCCGCGCGAACGCGTCGTTCTCCACGAGTGTTGCGAGCGATTCGACAGTCACGAGGCCGAATTATAGGCTATAAGGTTGAGGGCAATTTTCGCCGCGTGCGCGACTGGACGCGAGGCCACACCGGCCCGTACCAGAGGTGGATTTACGCTGCGGAAGCGCTGGAACCATGCTTCAGGAAAACGAGCTCGTGCCATTCGAGGCGAAGCTGCTGCTCGGTGAGCGGCTGCTCGTCCTGGCCCCGCATCCCGACGACGAAGCGCTCGGCTGCGGTGGCCTCGTCGCGCTTCACGCCAACGCCGGGAAGCAGGTTCACGTCGTCGTCGCAACCGACGGCTCGGCCGCCGACCCTTCGGTCGACGCGAACACCGCCCGCACCCTCCGCGAGCGCGAAACTTCGCTCGGGCTCGCGCGCCTCGGCGTCTCGCGGCCCGCCGAGTTCCTCGGCCTGCCGGATCGCCTGCTCGCCTCGAATCTCGATTCCCTGCGCGCGACGCTCCGCGAGATTCTCCTCCGCCAGAGACCCGATCTCGTCGCGGCTCCCAGTCCCGTCGAGCTCCATCCCGATCACGTCGTCCTCGCGCGAGCTCTGTTCGACGTGCTTCACGGCGACGCGGCACTTCGCTCCGCGCTCCCTCCGGGCAGCGTCGCATTCTACGAAGTGGGTCAGCCGTTTCAGCCGAACGCCCTGGTCGACATCACCGGCGTCTCCGAGGCCAAGGAAGCCGCAATCGCGTGCCACGCGTCGCAGACGGGTCTGCGCGACTACGGCCGTTTCATCCGTGGCCTCAACGAGTTCCGGACGATGACGCTCGGCGCCGAGGCGCGCGTTGCGGAAGCGTTCGTCGTCGCGTCGTTCGACGAACTCCGCACCATGCCCTGGAGCGAGCTCTGCGCATTCGTTCTACCGCGGTGGCAAGGACGACTCGAGCCGGACGCAGCGCCTGAGCCGAACGCGCCATCGCTGCGCGAGGAGCACAACCTCGCGGCCGAGAAGCAGACGGCGGTGATCAACGACCTCTACCGCGAGATCGAGCGGCTCAACGGCATCGTCAACGAGGTCCACCGATCGAGGCTCTGGAAGCTGCGCGAGTCCTTCGGGAGACTGACGGGTCGCGGATGAGCCGAATACTTCTTCTCTGCCCCGAGCCACTCGGCCACGGCCAGCCGGCCGGCGTCGGAATCCGGTTCCTGGAGTTCGCCCGCGCACTCCTGGCCGAGGGCCACTCGGTCACGATCCTCAGCGCCGACGGAGGAACGGTCGAAGGCTGCGCAGCGGCCGCGATCTCGCCGGCGGCAATCCGCGACGCGAGCCGCGCGAGCGACGTCGCCGTGCTGCAGGGCCACGTCGCCAACGAGTTCGTCGCGCATGCCGCGCCGATCCCGCTGGTCGTCGACCTCTACGACCCGTACATCGTCGAGAACCTCCACTACTTCGACGAGCGCGGCGAGCAGGTCTTCGTCCACGATCACGCGACGCTTCTCCGCTCGCTCCGCCAGGGCGACTTCTTTCTCTGTGCGTCCGAAGCGCAGCGCTTCTTCTACCTTGGAATGCTCATCAGCCTCGGCCGGCTGAACCCGGTCGCCTATCGCGACGACCGGAATGCAGGCAACCTGCTCGCCGTCGCCCCGTTTGGCGTGCCGCCGCCGCGCGAGATTCCTCCGCGGCGCCTCGACGAGGCCGCGCTCCTCTTCGGTGGCATCTACGACTGGTACGAGCCGCTCGTCGCCATCGAGGCAGTCGCGATCGCGCGCAAGCGGATCTCGGGTCTCACGCTCTCGTTCAATCGGCACCCTAACGCGCTGCTCACGCCGCAGAGCAAGGCCGCCGAGGCCGAGCGGCATGTGCGCGAGAAGGGTTACGATTCCTTCGTGACGTTCGAGCAATGGACGCCGTACGAGGAGAGGGCTGCGTTTTTCGACCGCTTCGCGGCGTCGATTCTCACCTTCCCACGATCAATCGAGACGGATCTCGCGCTACGGACCCGCATCCTCGACTACCTCTGGGCAGGGCTTCCCGTGATCACCAGCCCGGGCCGAGGCACTGACGAGATCATCCTCAGGCATCGCGCCGGAGTCGTCGTCGACTCGAACGATCCCGCGGAGTTCGCGAAAGCCATCGTCGACCTGCTGACGGATCGCGACCGCGTGGCGGCAATGGTCGCCGGAGCGGCGACGTTTGCGAGCGAGAACCAGTGGGCGCGCACCGTCGCCCCGCTTCTCGACTTCTGCAGGAATCCGCGGATCGACCCGGCGAAGCACTCCTTTCCCACCGACGGCCCGTCGGCAGCAATCGCGAACGCGCCGTCGAGCCTGTTCGACAAGATCCGAAGAAGGCTCGGAGGCCGCACGTGAGCCGCCCGGTCGCCGACGTCGTCATCGTGAGCTGGAACGGCCGCGACGACACACTGCGCGCGCTCGACGCGACGCTGGCGCAGATCGGCGGCGGGCCGCGCCAGGTGCCGGGCGTCCGCGTGACGGTCGTCGACAACGGCTCGACCGACGGAACCCGCGAGGAAGTCGCGCGGCGCGGCGATCGCGTCCGCCTCGTCGGGCTCGCAGAGAACCGCGGCTTCACCGGCGGCATCGCGGCTGGCACCGAAGCTTCCGACGCCGAGTCGCTCGTCTTCCTGAACAACGACGCCCTCCCCGAGGATGGATGGCTCGAGGCGCTCGTCGAAGGGCTCGCGAACGCAGACGACGACGTCGTTGCCCTCGCCGGACGGATCGTCGACTACGAGGGGGAGCTCGTCGACTTCGTCGAAGGAGCGATGACCTTCGACGGGCACGGGTTCCAGCCCGGGTTCAGGAAGCCTCTCGACGAGGTTCCCGAGAAGCCCGCGGGAAGCGAGATGCTCTTCGCCTGCGGCGGAAACATGATCGTCCGTCGCGAGGCCTATCAGCAGTTAGGCGGGTTCGACGACGACTTCTTCGCGTACCTCGAGGACGTCGACTTCGGCTGGCGCGCCTGGCTGGCCGGCCGGCGTGTCATCTGGGAGCCGCGCGCCACGGTGCGGCATCGCTCCTCGGCGACGAGCAACCGCCTCGGCGATTTCGAGCGCGGCGTGCTGTTCGAGCGCAACGCGCTTCAGACGGCGATCAAGAACTACGACGACGAGCACCTGCAGAAAATGGCGGGGCCGATCTTCCTCACGCTGCTCCATCGCATGCACCGCTACACCGTCGACCGGAACCCCGGCACGGAGCTGCTCCGCCGCCCGGCGTTCGGTGAGGCGAGCCACGCCGGCGGCAGGGCGGCGTCGCTCGTCGACCGGCTGCTAGCGAAGTTCGGCTACCACAAGGGCCCGGCCATCGTGGACCCGCTGACGACGACGCAGTTCCGCGCGACGCACTGGTTCTTCGCGAACCAGAAACGCCTCGCCGAGAAACGGGCTGCTGTTCAGGCGATGCGCAGGCGGAGCGACACCGACATCCTCGCGAAGTTCGCGCCTCTCGTCGTGCCCACCTATCACGGTGACGCCGACCTCTTCGGCTCCGCGCTGTTCGCCGTGTTCGCGAAGGGGCTGGGGCTGAAGAAGTCGAGCCTCAAGGAGCTGATGGAACGGTGACGATGCGCGATCGCCTCCGCCGCTTCCACCCCCACGGGGTCTTCTGGCGCCATTTCCTCGCGTGGGCGGTGAACAACGTCCCCGCGCCGCTCGACGCCGCGACGATGTGGCTCTGGTCGTTCTTCTTCTTCGCGCTCTGGGGCGAGGGAAGGCGCGGCGTGATGTCGAACCTCCGCCTCATCCTTCCGGGATCGAGCCGCGTCGCGAACTTCTTCCGCGCCTACCGCGTCTTCCAGAATTTCGCGTGGACGATCGCCGACTCGGCGCGATACCAGTCGATGGGAATCGGCTTCGACTGGGAGATACGTGGAGGAGAGAATCTCGACGCGATCTCCGACCCGGAGCAGAGCGCGATCCTGCTCACGGCACACATGGGAAACTACGACATCGGCTCGTTCATCTTCTCGAAGCGCGTCTCGCGGACGCTCTCCACCGTCCGGGCTCCCGAGCACGATCCCGAGACGCAGGCGTTTGCGCTCGAGCAGCAGAAGAAGCTCGGCGATCGACTCAAGGTCCACTACAACGTGACTCCGGAGTCGCTCGCGTTCGAGCTGGTCGAGGCCATCGGGAGGGGCGAGGTC
>JAMPYE010000235.1 GCA_023700825.1 Thermoanaerobaculia bacterium
GCCGACGCGCGCCGCGCCGGCTCTGGTTGCGCTACCCTGTAAGCTGCGGATCACGCCGGCGGGAGATGAACGCCGGTCGCCTCATGCAGAGCCACCACGAACAGCTTCGACTCGCATTGACCTGCACCATCGTTGGCGCCGTCGCGGCATTCTGCGCCGCGGCCATTTCCATCGCACTCGGCCAGCCGCTTCGTGCGACTGGCAGTGTCGGCGGCGGCGTTCTCCTGATCGGTATCGCGTCGAGACTGAGGGCGAGTATCGCCCGGCAGAGCGGCGAATAGCAACGCACTCGAGCGGATCCCAACGACCCGCTCGGAGCCCTGGTAACCGGTCGAGGCAGCGCGCGCGTTGAATCCGCCCGGCGCTGGCGTTAGGCGGAGCCGGTCGTGCACGCGCGCCCGCAGGAGGAGGTCTTCCAGTGAGGTTCAATCAGGTTGCTGCTTCCGTCTTCGCCCTGGTGGCCCTGGGGCACGCCTATCGCGCGTTTGCGCAGGTCCCGGTTCTGTTCGGCTCGCTCACGGTACCCGTGTGGGCATCCTGGGTTGGCGCCGTGTTCGCGGCCGCCCTGAGCGTCTGGGGCTTCCGCTCTCGCGACTGAGGGCGCATGACGCATCGCGGCGGCGGGCGCCGCGGCGGTGGGCGCCGGATCCTAAGGGCCCGGCTCCCCGGGTGTGCCTTCGCCGGTCCCCGGTCGAGACCTCGTCGCCCGATATACGACCAGCGCTACCGTGGCCATGACCGCGCATGCCAGCAGGACTTTCATGTTCCTCCTGCTCTGCCCGCCCGGAGGCTCCTCGACGACGAGGATGCACTCGTCGAGCACGGGGTCGTAATGCGCTTCGTACTGCCGGCCTTTCTCGAAGCTGTTCCACAGGGCCTTCTCGTCGTTAGGGAAGAGCGACAGCCGGCTCCCCTCCCGGAGGGCACCCCCAACCTGGCACTGGAAACGGATCCAGTGCCGCACTTCCACGTTGACCTGGCCACTGTTGCCGGGAGTCGTGCTGCGGCTCTCGTACGTGGCGACGCCCTTGTCGGTGATGACGGCGAGGACCGTTCTCATTCGAGCGAGGCGATCCCGCTCGTCGTTCTCCTGCGTCTGATTCAGGATCGTGATTGCCGCGCAGACGACGGAGATGAACAGGACGATGAGCGCACAGCCGGGCACGTTGTCGCGCATGGCATCCATCATCTTATGGCTGTTGGGGGCGGCGGGGTCAGGGTGCCGGCCCGGTTCCGGGCCCGTTCGGTTCCGGACGCGCCGGCGGTGGCGTCCCGCATCGGATTGGCCTGCAAGGGGACGGCAAGGCTGGTAGAGGGGAGCCTAACGTCGCGCCATCCTTCCCCGCCGGCGCGGGACTCCGCGCCTTGCAGTCGTGTACCATTTCCGGGCACGAGCCGGCGCCGCGCCGCCATGCTGCAGAGAGCACAGGAGGTCGTGATGGAACGGGGAGCCTTCTCCGTCAGTCTGGCCGTAAAGGACATCAGGGCGTCGAAGCTCTTCTACGAGAAGCTGGGATTTGCGCCTTTCGTCGGAGACGCGACGCAGAACTGGCTGATCATGAAGAACGGCGACCACGTCATCGGGTTGTTCCAGGGAATGTTCGAGAAGAACATCCTCACCTTCAACCCGGGCTGGGACAGCGACGCTCAGCAACTCTCGAAATTCACGGACGTCCGGGAGCTGCAGCGCCAGCTCAAGGCGAGCGGCGTCACGATGATCTCCGAAGCCGACGAGAGCTCCACCGGGCCGGCCAGCTTCATGATCGCCGATCCGGACGGAAACACGATTCTGTTCGATCAGCACGTTTAGACGGCGCGGCAGTTCGAGCCTCTGTCCGCGATCCGGACGCATCACCACGTCATGCAGAGGCCGAGTCCGGTGGCGCGCACCGAGGACGAGCGTTCGGCGCCGTAGCGATGACCGACTCCTGGAGGCACGAGTGACCATTCCCACAGTCGATACCTGGCACGAAGTCGTGAAGAGCAGGAACACGGCGGCGCTCGAGGCGCTGCTGGCCGATGACGTCGTCTTCCACTCGCCGGTCGTGCACACGCCGCAGGCGGGGAAGGCGATCACGCTGCAGTACCTCTCGGCGGCCTTTCATGTCTTCTTCAACGAATCGTTTCAGTACACCCGGGAGATCCGCGGACCTCGCGACGCCGCGCTCGAGTTCCAGGTCGAGATCGACGGCATCGCCGTCAACGGGATCGACCTCCTGAAGTGGAATGAGGAAGGCCGGATCGTCGAGTTCAAGGTGATGATCCGGCCCCTCAAGGCGATCAACCTGATCCATCAGAAGATGGCGGCCATGCTGCAGGCGAAGCGGTAGCGCGCGATTTCGCTCGCGGCTCGCTGCACTTCCGCCGCGATCCAAACGACATATACTTCCGCCGACGATCACTCCTGGATCGTCACCGCTGATGGAGACGAGTGAGGCGGGTCCGCGAATTCTCGCTCCGCGGAGTCGAACGCGAGCGGCGTGTCGCTCTCTCCTGACCTGGAAGTCCGGAGGACGCCATGACCCTGTTGAACCCCACGAAGCTCGCTGAGCTCCCACTCGACGCCCGTTCGCGCGAGATCGTGACGAAGACGATCGAATTCTTCGAGACGAAGGGCAAGAAGCGCCTCAGGGAAGACGATCTCGATCGCGTCTGGTACGCCGATTTCCTCGACTTCGTGAAGCGGGAGCGGATCTTCGCCGATCTGCTCACGCCGCCGGAGTTAGGCGGCGCGGACGCCCGCTGGGACACCTTCCGCAACTGTTTCGTGAACGAGGTCCTCGGATTCTACGGCCTCTGCTACTGGTACACGTGGCAGGTGTCGATCCTCGGGCTCGGGCCGCTCTGGATGAGCCCGAACGGCGCGATGCGGAAGAAGACCGCCGAGGCGCTGGGGAGCGGCGGCATCTTCGCCTTCGGCCTCTCCGAGAAGGAGCACGGAGCCGACATCTATTCGACCTCGATGACGCTCACTCCGCAGGAGGACGGCTCGTTCCGCGCGAACGGTTCGAAGTACTACATCGGAAACGCGAACGAGGCCGCCATCGTCTCGGTGTTCGGAAAGATGGCCGGGAGCGACGACTACGTCTTCTTCGCCGCCGATCCGAAGCGCTCCGGCTACAAGCTCGTGAAGAACGTCGTGGCGAGCCAGTCGTACGTGGCCGAGTTCGAGCTCGAGAACTACCGGGTCGCGGCGGACGAGGTCCTCATCCAGGGCAGGGACGCCTGGAACGCCTCGCTCAACACGGTGAACATCGGCAAGTACAACCTCGGCTGGGCGTCGATCGGCATCTGCGAGCACGCGTTCCACGAGGCGCTCAACCACGCCACCGGCCGCCGCCTTTACGGGATGGCCGTGACCGACTTCCCGCACGTGTCGCGGATGTTCGTCGACGCCTGGGCGCGGCTCGTCGCGATGAAGGTCTTCGCCTTCCGCGCGTCCGATTACCTGCGCGCCGCGTCGCTCGAGGACCGCCGCTACCTCCTCTACAACCCGATCATGAAGATGAAGGTGACGACCGAAGGCGAGAAGGTCGTCGACCTTCTCTGGGACGTCATCGCGGCGAAGGGGTTCGAGAAGGACGTCTACTTCGAGATGGCCGCGCGCGACATCCGCGCGCTGCCGAAGCTCGAGGGAACGGTGCACGTCAACATCGCCCTCATCGTGAAGTTCCTTGCGAACTGGCTGTTCCGCCCCGCGGCGTGCCCGGAGATCGGGCGCCGCAGTGAGCCGGCGCACGACGCCTTCCTCTTCGCGCAGGGGCCCGCAAGCGGGCTCGGGAAGATCCGCTTCCACGACTTTGCGCCGGCGTTCGAGAAGTACGCCCGCGTGCCTAACGTCGCGCTCTTCCGCGAGCAGCTCGGCGCCTTCCGCGAGCTGGTCGGGGCGGCCGCGCCGACGGAGGAGCAGGCAAAGGACGTCGACCTGCTGCTCGCCGTCGGCGACCTCTTTGCGCTCGCCGTCTACGCGCATCTCGTCCTCGAGGGAGCGGAGCACCACGGCCTGACGGACGACACGCTCGACCAGGTCTTCGACGTCTTCGTCAGAGACTTCTCGTCGTACGCGCTCAAGCTCCACGAACGGTCCGGGGCGACGGAGAAGCAGGCGGCGATGGCGCTTCGTCTCGTGAGGCGCCCCGTCTTCGACGCCGGCCGCTTCAGGCGGATCTGGGAGAGCGAGGTCTACGCGCTCCGGGAAACCTATCGGATGAAGGAGTAGGGTCTCGGAGCCTGAAACGGGGCGCCGTGGCTCAGGCCGCGATGCCCTCTCCGCGCCAGGCGATGGCGCGGAGGCGGTTGACGCGCTCGGCGACGGGCGGATGGGTCGAGAAGAGGTCCATCAGTCCGCTCGTTCCGGCGAGCGGGTTGACGATGAAGAGGCTCGCGGTAGCGGGTTGCGGGTCGGCCGGGGCGATCGTCATCGCGCCGCGCTCCAGCTTCTCGAGCGCCGAGGCGAGGGAGGCGGGATCGCCGCTGATGCGGGCGCCGGTCTCGTCGGCCATGTACTCGCGCGAGCGCGAGATGCCGAGTTGCACGAGCGTCACCGCGATCGGCGCGACGAAGGCGAGCGCGATCATCGCCAGGGGCGAAGGGGCGTCCTCGTCGTCCGAGCTTCCGAAGATGGCGCTCCATTGCAGCACGTTCGCGATCAGCGTGACCGCGCCGGCGATCGCGGCTGCGATCGTCGCGACGAGCACGTCGCGGTTCCTGATGTGTGCGAGTTCGTGCGCGATCACGCCCCTCAGTTCCCGCTCGCTCAGGATGCCGACGATGCCCGTCGTCACGGCGACCGCGCCGTTCTCCGGGTTGCGACCGGTCGCGAATGCGTTAGGCTGCGGCGAGTCGACGACCAGTACCTTCGGCTTCGGTATCCCCGCGGCCAGAGAGAGCTCGGTCACCATCCGGTGAAGCGCGGGCGCTTCCGACTCGCTCACCTCGCGCGCACCGTGCATCCTCTGGACGATCCGGTCCGAGAAGAAGTACGCGCCGAAGTTCATGGCGATGGCGACGAGGGTGAACAGAGCGACGTATCCTTTGCCCATCACGGCGCCGATGGCGACGAGAATCGCCGACAGCGCCCCCATCAGCACGATGGTCTTGATCTGGTTGTTGATCCCGTTCATGGTCTCCTCCGCCGGGGTGGTGAGTGGCCGGCCCGCCCTCGGGCCCGTCGCCTGCGAGATCGCCCTCGCCGCGTCTCCCGCGGCGGTCATGAATGTAGGGCGTTTTCTTTCATAGATCAAATTGATTGTTTAGAATATTCAATTAGGTTTGTTCGAATGAAACGGAGGCTCCATGGAGTGGCTGAACTATCACCACCTTCTCTATTTCTGGGTCGTCGCGCGCGAGGGGAGCATCGTGAAGGCGACGGAGGTGCTGAACCTCACGCAGCCGACGATCAGCGCGCAGATCCAGTCGCTCGAGGAGTCGCTCGGCGAGAAGCTCTTCGACCGCGTCGGGCGGCGCCTCGTTCTCACCGAGGCGGGACGCACGACCTATCGGTACGCCGAAGAGATCTTCGGCCTGGGGCGCGAGCTGCGCGACACGCTGAAAGGGCGGCCGACCGGGCGGCCGGCGCGCTTCCGCGTGGGCGTCGCCGACGTCGTCCCGAAGCTGATCGCGTACCGGATCCTCCGCCCGGCGTTCGAGCTTGCCGAGCCGCCCGAGATCGTCCTGCGCGAGGATCACCCGCAGAATCTCCTCGCGCAGCTCGCGGTGCACGAGCTCGACCTCGTCATCGCCGACGCGCCGATCGCCGCCGGGCTGAAGGTTAGGGCGTTCCACCATCTCCTCGGGGAGAGCGGTGTGAGCTTCTTCGCGACGCCGAAGCTCGCCGCGACGCTCAGGAAGGGCTTTCCGCGCTCGCTCGAGGGCGCGCCCGTCCTTCTTCCGGCCGTCGCGACCGAGCTCCGTCGCGGGCTCGACCTGTGGCTCGACCGGCTCGATCTCCGCCCGCGCGTCGTCGCGGAGTTCGACGACAGCGCGCTGATGAAGGTGTTCGGTTACGCCGGCATCGGCGCGTTCCCCGCGTCCACCGTCATCGAGAAGGAGATCTGCGAACAGTACGGGCTGAAGGTGATCGGGCGCATCGAGGAGATTCGCGAGCGCTACTACGCCATCTCGTCGGAGCGAAAGCTGACGCACCCGGCGGTCGTCGCGATCACGGAAGGAGCGCGAAGCAACGTGTTTGCGGAGGCGTGAGGCGAGAGGCAGGCCAGAGGTCAAAGGTCACAGCAGTCAAAGGCGAGAGGCGACGAGCAGGCGGAGGCGAAGCTGGAAGCGACGGGGCCTCCTGGCTGTCATTGGCTGCGCAGAAACCGGAATGCCGAACGTCGAATGAAGCATGAAGAACTCGAGGCGCGAGTCGAATCGTCGCAGCTCTCTCTTTCTTCATTCTCCATTCTTCATTCGACATTCGACATTTCGAAGCCTGGTAGAGCCGCCACTCGGCGTCGCTCGAGCGTTCACCGGCCTGCTCATCGCCTCTCGCCTATCGCCTGCCGCCTCTCCGGTGCGTCTCTCTCGTCTTGCGCGGCGTGCCCCACCGAAGGCACACTGAAGAATGCTCTTCCCTCGGCAGCTTGGCGCGACCGGTCTCGACGTACCGATCCTCGGGCTCGGCGCGGGGATGCTCGGCGATCCGTCGCTCGACGAAGCAATCGCGGGACGCTTGCTTAACGAGGCGATCGACCTCGGACTCACGCTCATCGACGCCGCTCCGGGGTACGGCATCGCCGAACAGAGGATCGGGCATCATCTCGCGCA
>JAMPYE010000236.1 GCA_023700825.1 Thermoanaerobaculia bacterium
GCGTAGTCGCATCCCCACTCGCGAAGCTGCGCCAGTGTTGCGGCGTCCTCGATCCCTTCGGCGACGACGTGCCGTCCGAGGCTGTGGGCGAGGCCGATCACCGCGCGGACGATCGCGGCGTCGCCCTCTTCGTCCATCATGTGCAGCACGAACGACTTGTCGATCTTGATCTCCTGGAACGGAACCTCGCGCAGGTTCGTGAGCGACGAGTAGCCGGTGCCGAAATCGTCGAGCGACAGGGAGACGCCGAAGGTCTGCAGCAGGGAGAGGAGCGCGACCACGTGCGTCGGGTCGTCGAGGATCGCGTTCTCGGTGATCTCGATCCGCAGTACGCCGGGGTCGATGCCCCACCGGTCGAGCAGATCGGTGATCGTCTCGGCGATCGCCGTGTCGCGCAGGTTCGAGGGCGAGAGGTTCATCGCGATGCCGACCTCGAGCCCCGCCTTCTTCCATTCGCGATGCTGGCGGAACGAGTCCTCGAAACACCAGATCGTGACGTCGCGGATGAGGCCCGTCGCTTCCGCGAGCGGGAGGAACTTGTCCGGCCCGAGCAGGCCCTTCGTCGGATGGTTCCATCGGACGAGCACCTCGGCGTGCGTCACCAGTCCGGTCTTGAAATCGACGATCGGCTGGTAGTAATTGACGAGATGATCCCAGATCATCGCCTCTTTCAGCTCGTCCGCGCGCTGCGCGAGCTCGACGGCGTCCGCCTGTTTCGACGAGGCGTCGACCTCGCGGAGATCGCGGAAGACGCCGATCCACTGCGCCGCAGTCCCCTCGGCGTCCCGAACCGGGACGACGCTCAACTCTGCGACCTTGCGAACGCCGTCGGAGCGCAGAAGCGAGCCCGTCCCCGTGATCCTCTGTCCGCTGGCAAAACGCTCGCGGATCGCCGCATCGCCCTTCAGGCTGTCCTCCCGGATGCCGAGGTCTTCGACGGGAAGCCCGATGACTTCGTGGGGCTCACGCCCTAGTAGCCGGCAGAACGCGGCGTTCGCGAACGTGATCGACAAGGAGCCGGAGGGGCGGGGCGCGAGCAGGACGACCCCGTCGGCCGATCGCTCGAGCGCCGCCGCGAGTGCACGCGGTCCCGTCGCCGTCTCGGCGATGTCATCCGCGCGATCCGCTGGTGATCCGGGTCCGCCCATCGGTAGAGTCATGATACAGCGGGAAACGCGGGACAGGCGACAGGCGAGAGACGACAGGCGAGAGGGGAGAGAGAGGCGCGAGACGTGAGCTGCGTCGTGGCCTGCTTCAGCCTGGCGCCCATCGCCTCCCGCCTGCCACTACGGTTGAAACTTGCGTGTCGCGACACCCTCGGGAGTCGACGTCGCGAGCTCCGCCATCTTCCGGATCATCTTCCGGCCTTCGAAATCGGAGTTCGCGTAAGTCTCGCAGAGCATCTGCACCTGCTCGGTCGATTCGCGCGCCGAAACGGTGAATCCATCCTGCGGCTGATCGGGCTTCTCGCTCGGCGTCGAGCGCCACTGCCCGGCCAGGAGGCGCCAGACGATATAGCCACCTTCCCTGCCGCCCGTCTTGACGTAGGTCGCCGCGATCGGAGGGATGCCGCGCGCGTTCGCCTTGCGCTCGTCGAGCACGCGCAGAATCTGGTCGGAGAGGAGCTCGCGGATCGTCCGATCGGAGCCACCGACCGATTCGAGAAAGAAGAGGCCCGATTCCCAGACGGTCGTGGTTCCAATCCTGGCGGCATCGGGCGAAGTTCGAAGAACCTCGCTCTCGAAGGCGAGCTCGGCGGCCTGCCATTCGAAACGCAGCATTTCCGACGAAGTGGCGAGCTTCGGATGCTGGTGAGCGACTCTCGCTCCGTTGATCGAGAGGTCGAGAATGAAGACCTTCTCCGACCCGAATCGCGCAGGAATCGGCTTGGGAAGAGTCAAGTGCTCGAACCGACGCCTGTCGGAGCTTGGAGCCATCGCTGATGGATTATCGGTTTTCGTGAACGGGAGGGCAACTCGGCAGACGATTCACCCCGTTCGAAGAGGCCGCCCGATGCGACATCGGCAGGTGCGGCGCGTCACGAAATCGTCGCTGTTGCCCGGTGCTATAGTGCCCTCGAGGAGAACCGCAGGCGTGCAGCGGATGAGCAACGCCGAGCTCGTGGAGTCGGCCGAGGACATGTTCCGTCTCGCGGAACAGGGCCTCCAGTGGATGGAGGCCGATGCGAAGGACAAGCGCCTCGCGGGCCTTCGCAACGCGCTCGTCTTCGGCCGCGCCTGCATGCTCGGCCTTGCCGCTCTCCGCCGCCGTCACCCCGGATTCGACGACTGGTACGAGCAGAATTGGGCCGGGATGCGCGACGATCCGGCCATGAAGCGCCTCGAGCAGGTCCGCCAGCTCGTCATGCGCGAGGTCAGACCCGGGGAGACCGCGACGGACCTGATGGTCCGCTCCGCGGGACGGGGCTTCGGCGCTCCTCCCAAGGGGGCGAGAGCGTTCTTCACCGGCGATCGTATCGGCGGTACCGGCTGGGAGATCGTCCTGCCCGGCGGCAGCGTCGAGAAGTACTACGTCGCCGTCTCCGACTCGATCCGTCCCGAGGGTTTCGGTTTTCGTGACGAGGGGACGCCGGAGGACGCGTGCCTCGAGCCGATGGTGACGAAATACGTCGCACACCTGCGCGAGATGTTGAGAAGCGCGAGAGAATACTTTGCGTGAGGCCCGCCCGGGCGTCGCGCCTCAAACCAACCTGGAGAGATGAAATGAGCGCAACGGCACAGCAGGCGGAGCAGAAGGCGGTCGATCCTGCTCTCTTCGAAACGGTTCTCGAGTTGATCCGTCGCACGAGCACGATCCTTCCCGACGACGTGGTGCGCGCGATCGAAACGGCGCACGCGACCGAGGAGAAAGGGTCGAACGCCGACGTCGCGCTGAACATCATCGGGTGCAACATCGGGCTCGCGAAGGACAAGTCGGCGCCGATCTGCCAGGACACCGGCACGATCCTCTTCTACATCCA
Organism: Thermoanaerobaculia bacterium; assembly: GCA_023700825.1. GTDB lineage: Bacteria > Acidobacteriota > Thermoanaerobaculia > Gp7-AA8 > Gp7-AA8 > JACPDH01. The sequence goes on from JAMPYE010000236.1 coordinate 2,981, forward strand.
CACGCCGGTCGGCTACGACCAACTCGCGCTCGAAGAAGCGGCGACCGAGGCGGTTCGCGAAGCGACTCGCATCGGTTACCTGCGCCAGAACAGCGTCGACAGCCTCACGGGAAAGAACTCGGGCGACAATACCGGGCCGGGCTCGCCGGTCTTCCACTTCCACCAGTGGCGCAAGCCGCACGTCGAAATCAAGGTGATGCTCAAGGGGGGCGGCTGCGAGAATATGAACGCGCAGTACAGCCTGCCGCACCCCGACCTCGGCGGCCGCGACCTCGCCGGCGTCGAGAATGCGATTCTCGACTGCGTGCTTCAGGCGCAGGGCCAGGGCTGCGGCCCGGGAATCCTCGGCGTCTGCATCGGCGGCGACCGCGGAACGAGCTACGCCTTCGCCAAGGAGCAGCTGCTGCGCCTTCTCGACGACACGAACACGGATCCTGTGCTCGGCGACCTCGAGAAGCGAATCGTCGACAAGGCGAACCGGTCGGGCATCGGCCCGATGGGCTTCGGCGGGAAGACGACGCTGCTCGCCTGCAAGATCGGCGTGGCGAACCGCCTTCCTGCGAGCTTCTTCGTCAGCATCGCCTACATGTGCTGGGCCTATCGCCGTCGCGGCGTCGAGATCGACGCGGCGAGCGGCGCGGCTGTTGGCTGGTTGTATTGAGTTGTTAGTTGTTAGTTTTTAGTTGTTAGACGGGCATCGTGGCTGGGAGAGTCTTGCCGGATCTGCCAATTGCGCCGCCACCACGTTCCTGACGACACCAACGACGAACACCTGACAACGGACGATGAACGCGCAACCTCGATGCCTGTCTAACAACTAACAACTAACAGCTAACAACTCCTGGAACGGGCGCACGATCATGGCAAACTACAACCTCACCACTCCTCTCGACGAAGCGACCGTCCGCAGCCTCAACGTCGGCGACACGGTCTCGATCAGTGGACGCCTTTACACGGGGCGCGACGCGATGCATCACCGGATTCACACGGGAACGAAGCCGCCGGTCGATCTCGCCGGACACATCATCTACCACTGCGGTCCCGTGATGGTTAAGGAAGGCGACCACTGGAAGTGCAACGCCGCCGGCCCGACGACGAGCTCGCGCGAAGAGCCCTACCAGTGGGAAGTCATGCGCGACTACGGCATCCGCGGCGTCATCGGCAAGGGCGGCATGGGGCCGAAGACGCTGGACGGCTGCGCGAAGTACGGCGCGGTCTACCTTCACGCGATCGGGGGCGCGGCGCAGGTTTGCGCGCAGTGGATCAAGCGCGTCGACGGCGTCGACTGGATGGATCTCGGAAGCCCCGAGGCGATCTGGCATCTCTGGGTGGAAGACTTCATGACGATCGTGACGATGGACGCGCACGGCAAGAGCCTCCACAAGGAGATCTTCGAAGAGTCGAAGGCGAAGCTCCTCGCGTTGAAGGCGAGCTGAGCTTCCTCCGCCCGAAGGAGACCGATCCCCTCCGCACAGGGAATCTCCGGCGTGTCGCCGGCAGGTTGTGCACGCTGATCACCACCGGGTCTCGCAGGTGAGCGGGAGACGTTGCCCGCTCGCCGCACTCGTGAACGCGCGCCGCCCCTCGACGTGTCGCGGTCGCGTGGCGGCCGCGTGCTATTCTCCGCCCACAACGCTCTGGATGGAGGATTTCGCGATGCTCAGGAAAGTCGCCCTGTTCGCGCTGGCCGCGCTTCTGCTCACCTCGACTGCGATCGCCGCTCCCGATGCCGGCAAGGCGAAGGGGAAGATCGTCGTCAGCGGCAAGTCCGTCGGGGTGACGACGTCGTATGCCGTCGAACGGAAGGGCGTGACGCGCGTCTACCTCGTCGATCGCCCCTTGAGCGAAGACGAGCTCTTCGACGATGACGAGCTTGCGGCGTCCGTTCAGTCGAAGGGCGTCTCCGCCGTCGTTGTGAGGCTCTCGCCCGATCGCGAGGCGGAGGAGGCGTTCTACTTTCATCCGCAGCTGCCTGCCGGCCTTTCGGTGACGGAGTTGACGAAGTTCACTCCGAAGGGGAAGAGTGAGGACCGCGTCGCGGGCAGGATGCTCTTCGACGACGACGGGTTCTCCTGGTCGTTCGACGTGACGTTCGACGCGCCGGTGCTCCTGCAACTCGTGAAGGAAGAGCCGCTGGCCGCCGACGCGAGCGCGGCCGACGTCGCGAAACGCGAGCTGCAGAACCGCGACGTGAAGTTCACCGAGGATGCGTTTCGGGGAGCGGTGATCAACGGTAACGCGGAGATCGTGAAGTTATTCGTCGACGCAGGAATGCCTCCCGATACGGGAGGAGCACTGGCTTCCGCGATCGACGTGAAGTCTCCTGCCGTCGTGAAGGTGCTCGTCGACGCGGGAGCCGACGTCAACGCGATGGGACCGTACAAGCAGTCGCTGCTGCTCAACGCGGCATCGATGGGCGACCCGGAGGTCGTGAAGATTCTCCTCGCCGCAGGCGCCGACCCTAACATTCCCAACGAGTACGGGATCGCGCCTCTGTCCTCGGCTGCAGAGCAGGGACACCTCGAGATCGTGAAGGCTCTCATCGCGGGCAAGGCGGACGTCAACGCGATCGAGCAGCCCTACGGTGGCTCCGCGATCCAGGTCGCCGTGTTGCGGGGCCACAAGGAGATCATCAAGACGCTGATCGACTCCGGAACGGACGTGCGAAAGCAGAAGGACGCGTTGCTGGAGCTGACGCAGGACGAGGAGATTCGCGCGATGATCGAGGCCGCGGCGAGGAAGAAATAGCGGCGGCCGGGCCGGGCTCCGTCCTGCAGATGCAATCGCCGCCTCCCGGATTCTGTGAAATCATTTCTCCGTGCACCTTCTCATCGTCGAAGACGAGGCGAAGACCCGGGCGTACCTGACGAAAGGCTTTCTGGAGGCGGGATTCTCCGTCGACGCGGCCTGTGACGCGGAGGATGCACGCCACCATCTCGTGGGGACGAGGTTCGATCTCCTGATCTGTGACGTGATGCTTCCCGGCGAGGACGGCTGGTCGTTCGTGCGAAGCCTGCGGCAGGGAGGATTGCAGATCCCCGTGCTCTTCCTGACCGCGCGCGAATCGGTACACGACCGGGTCGCCGGATTCGATGCCGGCGGCGATGATTACCTGATCAAGCCCTTCGCGTTCGCGGAGCTCCTCGCTCGCGTCCGTGCGTTGCTGAGACGCAGAGGGGAGATGGTGCCGCTGACGCTGCACGCGGCCGACCTGACGATCGATCCGGTCCGGCGATCGGTCAGGCGCGGCGCGGACGAGCTCCATCTCACCAACCTCGAGTTCTCGCTCCTCGTGATGCTCGTCGAGCGCAAGGGCGAGGCGCTTTCCCGGACCGAGATCGCAGAGAGAGTCTGGGACCTGAACTTCGACACCGGGACCAACGTCGTCGACGTCGCGATTCGCCGGCTCCGCCAGAAGATCGACGACCCGTACCCGGTGAAGCTGATTCAGACCGTGCGCGGCGTCGGTTACATTCTGAGGGACCCGTGAGCGGACGCGCCCCGATCTCGATCTCGACGCGGATCGTCGTCGTGTCGACGATCGCGTCGATCGTTCTGCTCGGTAGCTTTGGATTGTTCCTCGACGCGCTCTTTTCGAGCTATCAGCGGCGGCAGTACCGGATGCTGTTCAGCTCACGAATCCAGTTCGTCCACGCGGAGATCATGAGCGCGACCGATCCCGACGACCCCGAGTCGGAGGAGCTTCGGGAAATCCGGGAGGTCCTCGAGAACCAGAACGGGGTTCAGCGCGCGGATCGGTTCTTCGTCC
>JAMPYE010000237.1 GCA_023700825.1 Thermoanaerobaculia bacterium
GAAAAAGGGGTCCGATCCCATTTCGAAAAAGGGATCTGACAACTTTTTCGCCGGTTACACCGCGTCGAGGGCGGCGACGACCTTCTCGCGCACCTGGCGCGCGAGGGGCGCGATGTCCGGGCGGCCGGTGAGGGTGACAATGGTCTCGGGGTCGAGCACCGAGACGACCGTCCTGCCGTCGGCGGGGTTCTCGTAGACGGTGACGTTGCACGGCGGCAGGCCGAGGTGCGCGAGCAAGGGTAGGGAATCTCGCGGCGTTTGCCGCCCTGCGTACCCCTTTCGGTCCCGCCCCTCGCTTTCACCGGGATCCTTTCCGGTGGCCCCGCGCCAGACTGCGGCGAAAGCCGTCGAAGAGTGCAAATCGCCAACTCCTCCTTCCGCGCGCCGGACATGGATCCGCCGCCGCGCGCATCGGAATGCCAGGCGGGCGGCCGGAGGGGACTTGCAATCGCCCAGGAAGATCTCTAGATTAATGGAAACTAATTCTGCGCTAACACATATCAGGTCGCCGGTTGACCGCCCGGCGGGCGACGCATCACGCGGGGGTCGTGGTCAGCCGTTCCACGGCCGCATTCGTCAAGGCGCGGAATGGTCGAGCGAGCTCATCGACACGCGCTTACCAGGAAGGAACGATCTCGATCCCCCGATCCTTTGCGCAGAGTTGAAATTCCAGATGCAGGTTTGGCCTCAACGCACGACAGGTCCGCTCAGCCAGCGCCGCCACTGCGCCATACGATGGGGCGCCGTAATAGTCCTCCACGTAGAGCGCTTTGTGCGGCACGAAGTCCGGCGAGAGCAGAGAAAAGTACCGTATGACTTCCCGCAGCGAATACTCCTTCCAGTGGTGCCCGTACGTCGGCGTCCGGAGTATTTCGTCGACCGGAATTCCACCCCCGAGACGCCTGGCGAATCTCCTGGCATCCCAGAGGCGGCCTCTCAGCGCGTAATAGTTCGGCGTGGTGATTACGATTCTCCCGCCGGGGGACAGCATCCTGTGGATCTGACGCCACATGGCCACGGGATTGAACGTGAGATGTTCGAGGATCTCCGTAAAGAGGATCACGTCGAAAGAGCTGTCATCGATCGTCTCGAACGCGCTGCCGGACTCGATCTCATCGTAGACAACCAGCCTGATTCGCCGGCTGGAAGCGAGGCGCTGGACATTCTCGAGGGCCAGGGTAGAGCCAAAGTCTGCGGCCGTTACCTCATAGCCGTCGCGGGCATAGAGATAAGCCTGATGCAGCCAGTGGGCACCGATGTCGAGCACGCGCCCGCCTCGATTCGGCCAAGTTTCTTCGAAGAGCTCCTTCGTCCGCCGAAATCGCCGGAAATGCGCCCTCAGGTAGCCGATGTCAGTTCCGCCGGCGCCGACCATTTCCTCGATGACTTGCGACAGCTCGAGTTTGCTCGAGTCAACTGCGGACGGAAGCGGGTCCATTTTTGTGCCTGACGGATTCGGTTGGAATCAGCAATTGTAGCGCCGCGAGAAGTACTCCCTGTTTCTACGATGACGATGAAGTAGCCGCGAAGCAAAGATCTCCCCGGAGGGTACGCAATGCTACGGATCTTTCGATTTTTCATGCGCTTTGCCATTGCGGTGTCCGCACTTGGCATTTTCCAAGTGGTAGGGGCGCAGAACGGTTCGATTTCCGCTTCTCCAAATCCATGTGCGGTTCCGGTTGGCGGAACATGCAGCGCTTCAATATCGTGGACAACCGGTGGGACATCGCTCGCGTCGATCTGGGTGGAGGCCGATCACTCGGGTCCGATTGCCCCGGTCCTCTTTGCACAGGGAACGAGCGGATCTCAGGGCGCGTCGTGGATTCAGACCGGCAACTATCTGTTCGTGCTTCGAAATGGATCGGCTCAGTACGGACCGGAGCTCGCGAGGGTGACGGTCACCGGCGCAACTCAGGGCGCGAGTCTTGAAGCCAGCCCGCAGTCCTGCGCCGTCCCAAGCGCAGGCACGTGCGGCACGACATTGACATGGAGCACGGCACCGGCCGTCATCTCGACAGTCTGGGTGGAATCCGACCATACGGGGCCGATAACACCACGGGACGTTGCGCAAGGCACATCCGGATCTGCCAGCATCTCGTGGATCCAGATCGGCACCTATGCCTTTGTGTTGCGACAAGGTACCGCGTCGAGCGGGATTGAGCTTGCGCGGACGACCGTCACGGGCACGTCCTCAACGCCGGTCAATCCGTATCAGGCCGAATTCGTCGGAGCATCAATTTCGACGACGATGCAGGCAGGCGCCCAATACACCGCGCAATTGACGTTCCGAAATGTCGGTACGGATACCTGGACGTCGTCCGGCGCATACCGGCTGGGCTCGCAGAATCCCCAGGACAATCAGGTCTGGGGATCCGGGCGAGTGGAGCTGCCCCATTCCGTATCTCCCGGACAGAGCGTTACGTTCACATTCCAGGTTGCGGCACCCTCAACGCCAGGCCAGTACAACTTCCAGTGGAAGATGCTCCGTGAAATGGTCACATGGTTCGGGCAGCCGTCGACGAATCAGGTCATTGACGTCCAAGATGCGACGCCGACGCCCCCGGGGAACGGAGAAATCCAAGTGCCCACGTGGAGTCTCGGTGCGACGGCTTCAAGCTCGTACCCCGGGCTGCCGCCCTCGCTTGCAGTCGACGGAAACTCCGGGACGCAATGGAGTGCCGGCAACTTCCCTGTGCAATGGATTCAGGTCGATGTGGGGCAGACCAGGTACCTGACAAAGGTCAGGCTGCTCGTGAGCCAGTTCCCGAATGGAGCGACAACACACGAAGTGTGGGCAGGGGACTCGGAAGCGGCGCTGCGCAGGATCTCGGTGATCAGCGGGCCCACCGTTTCTCCCCAATGGCTTGAAGCCCGGATCGATCAGGACGCACGGTTCGTGAGGATCGTGACGACGAGCAGTCCTTCATGGGTCGGCTGGTTCGAGATCGTCCCGTACGAATTGCCTGGGCCGGAAACATATGACCAGTTCATCCCCCTGGGTAGAAGTGTTTCCGGATCATTCCAGAGCGACGGCCAACCCCACTTCTGGTCCACTGTCCGGAGAACGGAGACCTGGACGGATGTTCATTGGGGCAACAGCATCGAGGAATTCGAGATAAGGAGAAATTGCTTTGGAGGGGAGGACTACGTATGGCTGAACGCATATCGAGATGCGGCAACCGGGAATCGATGGGGTCTCGAAACGACCAAGGCTCTCGTCGTCGATCATGAATCCGGCGTCGCAACGGACATCACCTCAGGGGGCGCCTGTGGGCGTTCCGGCCAGCCGTACGCCAAGTTGCGGGTAGGAGGTCCATATACGATGAAGGTGTGGATGAACATGTTTCGCACAGATGGGGTTACCGTCGGTCGACGCGTTTATTGGCAGGCTACCTATTCGCGGCAATCGGGTGTGCTCAACTCCTGCTGGGTGAGCGGCGGATCGAATTTCAGACCGGGCCTTCGACAAGACGAAGCTTGGTGGGATCGGAGGAAGAACGACCTGACCGACGTTTGGGAAACTGATTCTCCGACAGGCGTTCGCATCGACACCACCAGCCCGACCTATTCAGGCTGGGCGATCGGCGCGGGCACCCTCGGCACTCCGGCTACGGGGCTGTTCGCGGGCAATCCCTCGTATCCCGAGCCGACCGGGTTGAATGTGGTCAACGGGAGGTGGGGTGTATTTGGAAAGAGGGCCGGATGGGCCTGGGATGGCAGGGACACCCATGGCCAGGTGTTGTGTCTGAATTCCGCGATCTGGTAGGCGCCGAGCGTTTATTAGCAGCGGAAGGCCGGCCGCCCGCGCGGCGGGCTCCGAGGGCGGAAATCAGCCAGGTGGCTTCCGGGCCCGGCGAGCGGTGAGGTATCGCTGTCGCAAGGCAGATGTCTGCAGTGGATTGGTCGGGGTCCGCCGCGGACCATGCCCTCGGGTCGGCTTGCACGGCGACCCGCGACTGGAGCCCCCGCCGCTCACGCGGCAAGCAGGCCGACAAGCCCCCTCGCCGCGCCGTCCCGGAAGCGGCGATTGCTCGGTCCCAATCGGGCAACGGAAGACTCGGAGCTCGGCGTCGTGTCACTCCAGCGAGCGGCCGGCGCCGTCTACCGCTTCTCCTTCAAGTAATCGGATTGGGAAATCTAATCTGATTACACCGCGTCGAGGGCGGCGACGACCTTCTCGCGCACCTGGCGGGCCAGCGGCGCGATGTCCGAGCGGCCGGTGAGGGTGACCATGGTCTCGGGGTCGAGCACGGAGACGACCGTCCTGCCGTCGGCGGGGTTCTCGTAGACGGTGACGTTGCAGGGCAGCAGCAGGCCGATGTCGATCTCGTTCGACAGCGCCTGGAAGGCGAATCCCGGGTTGCAGGCGCCCAGGATCACGTACTTCGTGAAGTCCTTGTCGATCTTCTTCTTGAGCGTGGCCTTCACGTCGATCTCGGTGAGGATCCCGAAGCCCTGCTCCTTGAGCGTGGCGGTGACGCGCTCGATGGCCTGCTCGTAGGGCATGTCGACCGTGCGCGCGTAGCCGTACGGTCCCTTCTTCGCTTGTGACATCTTCGATTACTCCTGGTGGGTTTGCTCCAAAGGTGAAAGTCTAACCGACGTCGCCGAGACCACCGCGAAGGCACACTGCCCGTGCCCCGGCCGCAAGGGCTCGATCTCGAGCGTTTCCGCGAGCGGCCGCGAGAGCGTCTGCCCCCAGGCGTCGATGGTGAAACCGGCCGCGGCCAGCAGTTTCCCGACTTCGCCGGAAGAAAGAAACGTCGCCTCGCGGTAGAAAACGCTCTCGTGCCGGCGGGCGAGGTAGGTCCTGCCGAGCGCGCTCTCGCGGTCGATGAAGCCGATGACGAGGCGCCCGCTTGGCCTGAGCACCCGGCGCGCCTCGGCAAGCGCGGCGGCGGGCGATTCGACGAAGCAAAGCGTGGTCACGAAGAGCGCGTGGTCGAAGCTCGCGTCCGCGAACGGCAGGTGCTCGGCGACGCCCTCTGCGATCTCGACTCCCCGCGCGGCGGCCCGCGCCAGCATGGCGGGCGAGGGGTCCACGCCCACCTGCACGCCCAGGGGCGCGGCGAAGCGGCCGGTGCCGACGCCGATCTCGAGACCGCGCCCTTCGCAGGGCACGAACCTTCGCAGGGCGAGCAGCTCCGAGAGGTAGGCGGGCTCGTGGTCGCCGAACCACGCCTCGTAGCGCGCGACATTGGCCTCGAAGGCGGCTGCCCTGGCCATGGCCTCGCCTACCGCTGCGCCTCCGGGGAATCCTCCCCGAGGGCCCACTCCGCGGCCGCCCGCGCGTGCAGTGCCGTCGTGTCGAAGACCGGAACAGCCGCGTCATCCGGCCCGACGAGCATCGCGAGCTCCGTACAGCCGAGGACGATCGCCTGCGCGCCGGCATCGACCAGCCCTCCCATGATCCGGCGAAAGGCGGCGCGGGATCCCTCCAGGACCCGGCCCCGGCAAAGCTCGTCGAAGATGACGCGGTTCACGGTTTCGCGGTCCGCTTCGGAAGGAACGATCGCCTCGATCCCGTGGCGCTCCCGCAGGCGCCCCCGGTAGAAGTCGTCCTCCATGGTGAAGCGCGTGCCGAGAAGGCCCACTCTTCGGACCCCGTGGCGCGCGATCTCGCCGGCGGCTGCGTCCACGATGTGGAGCAGGGGAAGCCCGACCGCCCTCTCGATCGCGCCCGCGACCTTGTGCATGGTGTTGGTGCACAGGACGATGCAGCCGGCGCCGGCCCGCTCGAGGGACCGCGCCGAGTCCGCGAGCCTTTCGCCCACCGCGCCCCAGTCGCCCTCGCGCATGTGCCGCTCGAGATCGTGGAAGTCGACGCTGACGAGGACGATCTTCGCGGAGTGCAGCCCGCCCAGGCGTGCGGCGACCGTTTCGTTGGCGACCCGGTAGTAGGGCACCGTCGACTCCCAGCTCATGCCGCCGATCATGCCGATCGTCTTCATCGGGGTGGTGCTACTCGTGCGCGATCGGCTTCTCGGTGAAGAGGAACTCCTTCATCTCCTTCGAGAAGGCCGGGTCCTTGCGGCGGATCCACTCGAGGACCATGGCCGCGTGCTCCTTCTCCTCGTCGCGGTTGTGCTCGAGGATGGCCTTGAGTTCGCGGTCCTTGCAGGCGTCGGCGCGCTGGTTGTACCAGTCGACCGCCTCGAACTCCTCCATCAGGGAGACGATGGCGCGGTGCATGTCCCGGGTTTCGTCCGACAGCTCGGAAACGGGTTCGTGGTAGCCGACACTCGCCATGGCGGTCTCTTGTTGAATGGGGGGGGGTGTTGAAACCATGCTAACGCCCGCGGCGGCGGGCGGACCCGGCGCAGGTCAAACTTGACGTCGATTATATTTCGACTATTATAGAATTACTGAAAGAGACCGACCGCGAAAAGGAAATTAGCTTGGCCGCCCGGGAATCCGAAGACCTGTCCCGCTTCGCCGACATGCTCTCCGCCATGGGAACCGAGCCGCGTCTTCGCATCATGAGGCTGCTCCTGTCCGCCCACCCGGAGGGCTTGGTCGCGGGCGAGATCGGCGCGACGCTCGACATCGCCGGCTCGACGCTGTCGCACCACCTCGAGCGGCTGCGCAACGAGGGCTTGGTGAACGTGCGCCGGGAAGGCACGTTCCTCTGGTACTCGGCGAACGCCGCGGCGCTGCAGGACCTGCTGCGCTTCCTCTACGCGGAGTGCTGCACGCGAAGCGGCGCGTGCGAGCCGAAGAAGATCCTGC
>JAMPYE010000238.1 GCA_023700825.1 Thermoanaerobaculia bacterium
AAGATCAACCACGAGCACGCGTACCACATCATCACGATCGAAGACCCGGTCGAGTTCATGCACAAGCACCAGAAATCGACGGTGAACCAGCGTGAGGTCGGCTCCGACACGAAGACCTTCTCGCTGGCGCTGCGCGCCGCACTGCGCCAGGCGCCGACGGTGATTCTCATCGGCGAGATGCGCGACGTCGAGACGATCGAGATCGCGATGGAAGCGGCCGAGACGGGCCACCTCGTCCTCTCGACGCTCCACACGATCGACGCGTCGAAGACGGTCGACCGCATCGTCGGCGTCTTCCCGAAGGAGCAGGAGCAGCAGGTGCGAACCCGCTTCGCGCAGGCGTTCCGCTACGTCATCTCGCAGCGCCTCGTGCCCAAGATCGGCGGCGGCCGCAAGGGGGTTCTCGAGATCCTCAAGTCGACGATGCGCACACGCGACTACGTGCTCAAGGGCGAGGTCGACGGGAAGTCACTCACCGACGCCATGCACGACGGCAGCGTCGACGGCATGCAGACGTTCGATGATGAGCTCGAGAAGCTCTGGAACGCGGGGATCATCGCGAAGGAAACGGCGCTCGTGTACTCGTCGAATCCGACGAACCTCGCGCTGAGGCTCACCGAGGAGCCGGAGTCGGCACAGAAGAAGGCGGAAGGGCAGGAGGGCGACTCGATGCTCTCGATGCTGGAGTAACGAATGGTCAAGATCACGTGCAGTTCCTGCGGCAAACAGCTTCAGATCGACGAGACGAAGCTGCCGATGAAGGAAGTGAAGTTCCCGTGCCCGCACTGCAAGACGAACCAGTTCTACGATCGGAGCAAGGTGGCCGGCGAGCCTGCCGCCGAAGCGGCGGCCGTGGCGCCCGTGGTCGACGACGACGACGATGACGACTACGGGAAGCCGAAGGCGATCCTGGTCGGGCGCGAGGTTCCGGCGCTCCGCGACGCCGTGCGCAGCATGGGGCTCGTCCCGCTCCACTTCGCGACGGCCGAGGAGGCGCGCGACGCGTACTATCGCGATCATCCGCGGCTCGTCATCCTCTGCCCTCAGCAGATGACCCCGCCCCCGCTCGTGGAGATCGGTGGATTGACCTCGGTCAGCCCGACCGACCGGCGTCGCGGCTTCTACGTCCTCGTCGCCGACAACCTGAAAACGCTCGACGGCAACGCAGCGTTTCTCTACGGCGTGAACCTCGTGCTCGCGACCAAGGACGTCGGCTCGTTCAAAAAGGTCTACCGCGACGCTCACGACTTCCACGAGAAGCTGTACGAGCACTTCAATACCGTCAAGGAAACGAAGTAGAAGGCAGGCGAAAGGCGAAAGGCGAAAGGCGAGAGGCGAAAGGCGAAAGGCGATAAGCAAGCGGACGTCCGCGTACGCTGCCTATTTATCGCGTTTCGCCTCGTCGCCTGCTCGCCTAGTTCTTCGGTATCGTCAGCTGCACCGGGTCGCTCGGACCCTCGCCGGCCGCCCTGTACGGCTCGTAGCACGAACGGCAGCGCGCCTCGTACGACGAGTCGCCCACTTCGACCTGCGACTCGCCCCCCGCGATCCTCTGCGAGTAATGCGCCGAGCCCGAGCAGCGCACGCAGACGGCGTGCATCTTCACGACCTCCTCGGCGACCGAGAGCAGGGCCGGCATCGGGCCGAAGGGGCGGCGGAGGAAGTCCTGGTCGAGGCCGGCCGCGATCACGCGCAGCCCCGCGTCGGCCAGCTGCATGCAGACGTCGACGATGCCGATGTCGAAGAACTGCACCTCGTCGATGCCGATCACCTGGACGCCGATCTCCACGCGCGAGAGGAGCTCCGCGGAGGTCGCCACCGGGATCGCCTTGAGCCGCCGCTCGTCGCGCGAGACGACTTCCTCGACGCTGAACCGGTCGTCGATGATCGGTTTGAACACCTGCACTCGCTGGCGCGCGATGTGCGAGCGCCTGACCCGGCGGATCAGTTCCTCCGATTTTCCGGAGAACATCCCTCCGGCAATGATCTCGATCCAGCCACCGCGGTATGCGTCCAACTCGACTCCTCCTCGCGCCGCACAGGATAATCGGGAGGAAGACGAAAGGCGAGAGGCGAGAGGCGAGGAGCAAGCGGAACGGAGGGCTGCGGCGGGGAACCCCCCCTTGCTTTCCGAAGGAAACCGAAATGAAGAATGTCGAATGAGGAATGAAGAATTGAGAATTGAAAAACAGAGCCGAGTTGCGCCACGAAGGCGTCGCGGTCCCGTCTTCTTCATTCTCCATTCCTCATTCGACATTCTCCATTTCGGTTTTCACCCGACGACGCCGTCCCCGCCTGCTCGTCGCCTCTCGCCTCTCGCCTTCTTTCTTCCAAAACGAACGGCCCCCGCATTCGCGGGGGCCGTTCGTTTTGCACGTTGCTGCCGTTGCTACGGGATGATCAGCTTCACGCTCGCGCGGCGGGCGTCGACGCCCTTCGCTTCGGTCGTGATGCGCGAGGGGTCGATGCCGTGGCGGCTGACCAGGTAGTCGCGAACGGCTTCGGCCCTGCGGCGATCGAGGTCGTTTGCGGCGCCGGTCTTCTCGGTGCCGTCGGTGTAGCCCTCGACCATCGCGGTCGCCGTTGGCTCGGCCTTCATCCGCAGCGCGACGTCGTCGAGCTGCGCCTTCGCGATGTTCGTGAGACGCGCGGAACCGGCGTCGAACACGATCTCGGTCGCGAGGATCTCCTGCGGCACGCGCGGCGCGACGACAGGCTCAGGCGGCGCCTCGACGGGAGCCGGGGGCGGGGGAGGAGGCGCGATGGGAACCGGCGCCGGAGGCGGCGGCATGCGGATCGACTTGAGGTGCGACGGCGCGTAGTGAACGCCAAAGCCGTACCCGAAGCCGGTCGAGTCGGCGTGGTCGCTGAACGCCATGGCGACGTTCGAGCGGATCATCGCACTCATGCCCCAGCCGCTGTCGCCGAAGAAGTGGCGAATTCCGGTGGAGAGCTCGACGACGTCTTCCGGCGAGCGCTCGCCGCCCGTGTAGACGATCGAGTTGATCTCGGTGATCCAGTTCGTCGGCGAGAAGTGCGAGAGCGGGTAGTTCACGCCGACGTCGAGACGGACTTCGTCCGGCATCTCGAAGTCAAACCCCTCGGGAGAGGTGCTCCCACGGCGGTCCGGGCGGAGCATGTAGCTCGCACCGGCGGTGATGATACCGCTCGTCCAGTGGAGCCCGGCGCCGTACTCGGGACGGCCCGTGGCGATGCCGCTGTCCTCGTGGCCGGTGTTCACGTCCCAGAAGGCCGAGAGCGCGAGCTTGTTGCTGCTTTCGTTGCCCAGGAGGCCGAACTTCGTTCCGACACGGAGGTTGCCGATGTCGTTGTCGGTGAACTTGCCCACGTAGGGATAGCCGTTGATGTAGCCGGCCAGGTCACCCGCGTTCTGGTCGAGCGTGACGTAGGGCATCCCGAGGGTGAGCTCCCAGCGGTCCGACAGGCCGTAGCCGATCGACGCGGTGAACTCGTCCTTGATGTAGTCCATGTCCTTGTAATCGCGGCCCGAGGGAGGCGCGAGCTCGGGAGCGGGAGCGGCGAGGTACTGGTACTGGTTGAAGTAGGTGCCGAACGACCAGTCACCCTTCTTCAGCGTCTCGCCGGTGATGGTCTTGAACAGACCCGTGGCGCCTGTGAAGGTCGGAGCCTTGAGTGTCAGCTGGTCCTCTCTCGATATTTCCTGTGCTCCGAGCGCCGATGCGGAAACCAGCAGCAGTGCCGCCAAACAAAAGATCAGTGCGTGTTTCATCTTGCTATGAACCTCCATTCTCGAAATCTTCATGCCCCGAGACTGGCTCCGGTTGAATTACGAAGGAGCTTATCATACTGGCGTTAAACGGTTTGCGTAGTTTCCACGCTAAACGGTTCGGGTAGTTTCCACCGACGTGGCCCGTTCAGAACCGAAGCCCCGCGCCGACCCCTTCGAACCTGTCCAGGGTCGAAGCGTCTTCGATGCAATTGACTGTCGCGCCATCGGCCTCGGCGCTTAGGATCAGCGCCTCGACCAGGTCGCACGAGCGCACGTGTTGACCGCAGGCGGGGCAGCCGAGTGGAACCTCCTGCCCGAGGATCCTGCAACTCGTGCAGCGCCAGCCGCGCGCCGACGCTCGCGTGGTGAAGTAGAGGCTGTCGACCCTTCGCTCGTTGAGCGCGGCGACGACGCGGTTGAAGCCGACGGCGCCGCGGGCCCCCTCGAGCGTCGCCACGCGGGCCATCGCCTCGCCTCTCGCCTTGCCGCGGATCAGGGCGCTGCACGCCGTCGTCACGTCCTCGAGCCCCGAGTGCATGTCGAGGTGCAGCACGCCGATCACCTTCTCGTCGACGCGCTTGGGAAGGAAGCCGCGGAAGTTCGCGACGTTGCGCTCCTGCCCGCTGAGGATCACGCCGCCGCGGGTGCGGCCCTGGTCGACGATGCGCGCGAGCGCGTCGGCGACCTTCTGATGATGGCGGTCGATGTTCTCCTGCGCGTGCCGCTGGATATTCGCCTGTGACCAGCCGCCCTGGTCGTGACGCCTCGGCATGTCGGGGTTTTCCAGATCCACTTCGAACTCGATCCTGCCGAAGTTGACGAGGAAGAGGCGGGCCGACTTCGCGTCGACCATCGCGAGTGCGGCTGCAGGGTGCGCCTGGCGCAGCTCGGCGAGCTGCCGGATGTGCGGGCGGTTGCCGATCGCGAGCTCGGGGCGAACCGCGATCGGGAGCTGCATCGGAGAGAAGAAGTGTTCGGTCGGCGCCGCGAAGATCGCGAGCCCTCGCGTGTCGGGCTCGAGCGAGTCGTCGACGTAACGCTCGATCTGCCGGATCGCGTCCTCGAGGCCGTTGCCGTTCTCCCCGATCGTCTCGCGGAGCCGGCCCGTCTCGTTCTTCAAGAAGAGGCGGATCCGGTCTTTCTGCGCCTCGTCGTTGCGCATCGTATCGATGTACAGCGAGACGAAGGGGCCCTTGCTGTCGGGACGCGTTGCGAGCTGGCGAATCTGGTCATTGATCATAGGCTCTCATCCCTTTCTCGAACCGGGACATCGTCGGACAAATCCCCGCCCGCGGCGGGATCGATCTCCGTTTGCAGCTTGTGCTGGTGAACCGTCCAGACGAGGGACGCGAGGACGGCGATGATGGCGGCAATTCCTAGTATGGCGGCGAGTTTGCGGATCATCGGCAAGGGGGCTGCTATCCTCTGTTCGATCGATGGACGCCGTGACGAGAGGGCCGGAGCGACGATCCTGGCAGGGGCGGCCGCAGACCAAAGGGGCTGCGCGCGTCTCGCGCTTCGTCGGGTCGGTACCTCGTCGATTGCCGGCGTTCCATGACCGGCGACCAGTCTGTCAGTCGCAGACCAAACTATAGCACCACGGGAGAAGTCGGGATGAAAGCAGCCATCGTACGGGCCCACGGCGGCCCCGAAGCGATCGAGATCACCGAAGTGGACGCCCCGCGTCCCGGACCCTTCGACGCCGTCGTGCGGGTTCGCGCCGTCGCACTCAACCATCTCGACATCTGGGTCAGGCGCGGCGTGCCCGGCCACAAGTTCCCCCTGCCGATCATCCTCGGCTCGGAGATCGCGGGAACGATCGAGCACCTGCCCGCGGGCGCCGTCGGTTGGAGTGTCGGCGACGAAGTCGTGGTCGCGCCCGGCACGAGCTGCGGCTCCTGCATCCCCTGCCTCTCGGGCTGGGATCCGCTCTGCCGCGATTACGGAATCCTCGGGGAGTCGCAGGACGGCGGTGCCGCGGAGCTGGCCGCGGTCCCGCTCCGCAATCTCATGCGCAAGCCCGCGGCGCTGACCTTCACCGAGGCCGCGTCGATCCCGCTCGACTTCCTCACCGCGTGGCACATGCTCGTCGCGCGCGCGCAGCTGAAGCCGGGAGAGACGGTGCTCGTCCACGCCGGCGCCTCCGGCGTCGGCAGCGCGGCAATCCAGATCTCGAAGCTCTGGGGCGCGCACGTCATCGCCACCGCCGGCTCGCAGGCGAAGGCCGACCGCTCGCTCGCACTCGGCGCCGACCGGACCATCCTCTATCGCGACACCGATTTCGCGAAGGCGATCCGCGAGATCACCGGCAAACGCGGCGTCGACGTCGTCATCGAGCACGTCGGTCGCGACACATGGGAAGGATCGGTCCGTTCGCTCGCGCGCGGCGGGCGGCTCGTCACCTGCGGCGCGACGACCGGGCACGAGGTCACGCTCAACCTCCGCGTCCTCTTCGCGAAGGGGCTCTCGCTCCTCGGATCGACAATGGGCAGCCTCGCCGAAATGCACGAGATCATGCGCCACGTCGAGGCGGGCCGCTTCCGCCCCGTCGTCGATCGCGTCCTGCCGCTCGATCAGATCGGCGAGGCGCACCGGGTGCTCGAGGCGAGGGAGGCGGCCGGGAAGGTGGTGCTGGAGGTGGGATGATTCGAACGCAACGAATGCAGAACGCAGAATGCAGAACGCTGAATGTAGAAAAGGTGCGACCGGCGCCCCGCTTTTTTCATTCGTCATTCTGCATTCAGCATTCTGCATTCATTGTGTTCAGTCCGACTGGCTCTCCGCACCGACCACTTTCCGAGGGACAATAACGACACATGCCCCAGACCGACACCGCACCCCGCATCCAGATCCTGGCCGACGACCTGGTGAACCAGATCGCGGCGGGGGAGGTCGTCGAGCGGCCGGCTTCGGTCGTCAAGGAGCTGGTCGAGAACGCGCTCGACGCGGGAGCGCGCTCGATCTCGATCGCGCTC
>JAMPYE010000239.1 GCA_023700825.1 Thermoanaerobaculia bacterium
GCAGTCGGTGCTCGGCCGGATCGGACGGCTCGACCTCGTCGAGGCGGACCGCCTCGACGAGGCGAAGCGCGAGGAGCTTCGCCTCGTCCGCGAGCGCCCGGAGCTCGTCGCACCCCACTTCGTCGCGCACGTCCTCCGAGGTGCGCCCGACCAGAAGACGATCGAGACGACGCTCGATGCGAAGCTCCAGCGCACGGTGCAGGGCATCATCCGGGCGCAGCGCCCGACACTCGAGAAGCACGGCGCGAACAACGTCGCGGTCGTCGTGCTCGACAACCGCAACGGCGAGTGGCTCGCGTGGGAAGGCTCGGGCGACTACTTCGACACCGCACACGGCGGCGCGATCGACGGCGTCGTCTCGGCGCGCCAGCCCGGCTCGGCGCTCAAGCCCTTTACTTACGCCCTCGCGTTCGAGGCGGGCTTCACGCCGGCGAGCGTCCTGGCCGACGTCCCGTCGCATTTCCCGACGCGCGAAGCGGGCGTGCTCTACAGCCCGCGCAATTACGACGGCAGGTTCCACGGCCCGCTCCTCGCCCGCCGCGCGCTCGGAGGCTCGCAGAACGTTCCCGCGGTCGCGCTCGCCTCGGAGGTCGGCGTCCCGTCGATCTCCCGCCTCCTGCGCCGCGCCGACATGACGACCTTCGACAAGACCGCCGACCACTACGGCCTCGGCCTAACGCTGGGAAATGCCGAAGTCCGGCTCGACGAGCTAGTCGCCGCCTACGCCGCGTTCGCGCGTGGAGGCGAGCTGGTGCACCCGACGATGTTCCGCCGGCGTAACGCGCGGCCGGTTAACGATCCCTCGACACGTCTCGTCTCCGCGCGCACCGCGTTCTGGATCACCGACATCCTCTCCGACCACGACGCGCGCGCCTGGGTCTTCGGGCGCGGCAGCAGCCTCGACTTTCCCTTCGAGGTCGCGGTGAAGACCGGCACCTCGCAGTCCTACCACGACAACTGGACCGTCGGCTACACGAGCGCGGTCACGGTCGGCGTCTGGGTCGGCAACTTCGACCGCGCACCGCTGCGCAACTCGTCGGGCGTGACCGGAGCCGCGCCGATCTTCCGTTCGGTCCTCCTCGCGGCGCTCGGCAGCATCGCGGGCCGGCTTCCCGACGAGAGCGATCCACCGATCGTCGCGCGCCCGGCGGAGCTCGAGCGGCGCGAGATCTGCTCGCTCTCCGGGCTCGCGTCGACCGAGCGCTGCCCGGCATCGCGACGCGAGTGGCTGCCGCCGGGCCAGCCGGCGCAGGGCTGCTTCTGGCATCACGTCGAGGACGGCGAGACGATCGTCGAGTGGCCTCCCGAGTACCTGGAGTGGGCCCGCACGACGAAGCTCGATGCCGCGACTCCTCGGCCCGGCGCGGAGGGAACCGCTCTCGCGTCGGATGATGGCCGCCCGCCGCGTCCCCGCGCGCGCATGGTCGCGTCGTTCGCGATCACGAGCCCGCCGCACGGCGCGACCTATCTGATCGACCCGACGCTTCGACGGGACTTTCAGGCGCTCTCGCTCCGCGTCGCGCACGAGGGCCCGCCGCGCGAAGTCACCTGGACGGTCGACGGGCAGGCTCTCGGCACCGTTCATTCCGACAGGTCGCTTTCGTGGCCGCTCCGTCCCGGCGAGCATCGAATCGTCGCATCCGACGGGAAGCGCCGCAGCGAGTCGGTCATCCTCGTTCGTTGAGCGGGCGCATGCCGTCCGTGCCAACACCCGTCCGTGTGGTATTTTTCCCTTCTCGATTCAGAGTGAGGCTGGGATAGATGTCCACGGCATCCCACACAGACGGTCCGGGAGGCCCGAGCCGAGGCCCGAGAGGCGCGGCCGAGGCGGAGCGTCTGCTCCTCGACCTCGCGCGGCAGCGGACTCTGCGCGAAGGTGACTTCGAGGCCGCATCGAGACAGATCACCGCTGCTGCGACGCGCATCCTCGACGTCGAGCTCGCCGGGGTCTGGTTCTATCGCGCGTCACGCAGCGCCCTTCAGAGCGTCGACCTCTACGACCGGCGTGACCGCACGCACTCCAATGGCGCGACGGTCGAGGCTTCGCGCTTCCCCCGCTATTTCTCCTCCCTCGAAGAGGAGCGCGTGATTGCCGCGCGTGACGTGTCCACCGATCCGCGCACCTCCGAGCTGACGGCCGCCCACTGGGTGCCGTTCCGCGTGTCGTCGACGCTCGACGCCCCGATCCGGGTGGGCGACGAGATGGTCGGAGTCGTCTGCTTCGAGCACGTCGGCCCGGCGCGCGACTGGCGCGACGACGAGATCCATCACGCGGCGGCGATCGCCGACCTGATCGCCCTCGCGTGGGAGACCTCCGAACGCAGACGCGTGGAAGCCGAGCTCGGCCACCGGCTCGAGCTGGAGGGGATCTTCTCCGCGATCTCGACCCGCATGCTCGCGATGCCGCCACAGCGGATCGAGTCCGCGATCACCGAGGCTCTCGAGGAGATCGGCTCGTTCGTCGGCGCGCATCTCGCCTTCGTCGTCGAATACTCCGACGACCTCTCCACCATCAAGAGAGTCAACGAGTGGTGCGAGGGAAATCGAAAGATCATCCCGGACATTCGCGGAACCTCGACCGAGCCTTTCGCGTGGTGGCGCGACCGGCTGAGGAATTTCGAGACCGTCTACATCCCCGACGTCGAGCAGCTCCCGCCCGAGGCGTCCGCCATCCGCGAGATGGCCACGAGAACCGAAGGGCGCTCCTGCCTCGCGGTCCCCATCGCGCTCGGAGAGCGGCTTCTCGGCTTCGTCGGCTTCCAGAGCCCCTCTCCCCGGGAGTGGAGCGAGGACACCGTGGCGCTGCTGCGCTTCTCGGGCAACGTGATCGCGGGGGCGCTCGAGCGCCGGCGCGCGGACGAGGTGATCCGCGCGAGCGAGGAGCGCTACCGCCTGCTGTTCGAGCGCAACCCCGCCGGTGTCTTCCGCTGCGACTCGGCGGGGCAGATCCTCGACTGCAACCAGGCCTGCGCGAGAATCCTGGGCTTCGCCTCGCCCGCGGAGCTGATGCGGCAGAATCTGGCGCAGCTTTTCGTCACGGAGTCGCAGCTGCTCGAGAACTTTCGCGACCTCCGCGTGAACCAGTCGATCGTCAACTACGAGGCGGAGCTGAGGCGCTCCGACGGCTCGAGCACCTGGGCCCTGGTCAACGTGAGCATCCGCGCGCTCGAAAACGAGCGCGAGGTCATCGAAGGCGGGATCGTCGACATCACGGAGCGGAAGCTCGCCGAGGCGAAGATCGAATACCAGGCCTACCACGACGCGCTCACCGGATTGCCTAACAGGAACCTAGTGCGGGACCGGCTCGAGGTCGCGCTCGCCCAGGCGCGGCGACTCGACCGCGTCCTCGGGCTGCTCTTCCTCGATCTCGACGAGTTCAAGCTCGTCAACGACACGCTCGGCCACCACGCCGGCGACAAGCTGCTGCAGCGAATCGCGGCGCGCCTTCGAGCCTCGGTTCGCGACGACGACACCGTCGCGCGCATGGGGGGCGACGAGTTCACCATTCTCGTCCCGCAACTCGCCGACGAACGCCACGCGACCGTGGTCGCCGAGAAGCTCATCGACGCCGTCGCCGAGCCGATCGAAGTCGAGGGACACCTCCTTTTCCCCACGGCCAGCATCGGAATCGCGATCTTTCCCAACGATGGCAACGACGCCGCGACGCTGCTCCGCAACGCGGACGCCGCGCTCTACCGCGCGAAGGAAATGGGCAGGAACAACTACCAGCTCGCCACCAGGGCGATGAACGAGCGCGCCGCCGAGCGGCTCTCCCTCGAGAGAAGCCTCCGCTTCGCGCTCGACCGCGGGGAGCTGGTGCTTCACTACCAGCCCCAATGCGATCTGGGCAGCGGCGCGCTTCGCGGGCTCGAGGCCCTCATCCGCTGGAACCACCCGCAGCACGGGCTGCTCCCGCCCGGCGCCTTCATCCCGGTCGCCGAAGAAACCCGGCTCATCCTGCCAATCGGCGAGTGGGTCCTGCGCGAGGCCTGTTCGCAGATGCGGCGCTGGCAGGACAGCGGCCTCCGCGGGCTACGCATTTCCGTCAACCTCTCGCCAAAGCAGTTCCGGCGCGGCGACCTGGCGCAGATGGTGGGCCGGATCCTGCGCGAGACCGGCATCGATCCCGCTGGCCTGGAGCTCGAGATCACGGAATCCGTCGCCATGCAGCGCACCGAGTGGACGATGGAGACGCTGCGCGAGGTGAAGGCGCTCGGCGTTCAGCTCGCGATCGACGATTTCGGCACCGGCTACTCGTCGCTCGGCTACCTCAAGGAGTTCCCGGTCGACTGCATCAAGATCGATCGCAGCTTCGTCGAGCACATCGACACGGACACGAGCGACGCGGCGATCGTCTCCGCCATCATCGCGGTCGCGAAAGCCCTGCGGCTTCGCACGATCGCGGAGGGGGTCGAAACCGAAACTCAGAAGAGCTTCCTTCTCGAGCGCGGCTGCGAAGAGATGCAGGGCTACCTGCTGAGCCGCCCGATGGAAGCGACGGCCGCCGCGGAGTTCCTCCGCGAGAGGATGACGACGTGAGCCGCGGCGCAAACGCGGAGGAGCCAAACCGATGAGAAGAGGTCACCACCGGCGCAAGGTCGAACGGATTCGACTGCTCCCCCGGCTCGAAGGCCTTGCCGGGAAGGTCAAGGTGGAGCTGCTCGAGATCAGCATCGGCGGCGCGCGCCTGCAGCACTTCGCGCCCCTCAAGGTCGGGCAGATCGTGAACCTGCACTTCTGCTGGAAAGACGAGCTGCTCTCGATCCCCTCCTCGGTCATCCGCAGCTCCGTCGACCGCTTCGGGTCGACGTCGGCCTACGTCACCGGGGTCCGCTTCCAGATTCCCGAAGGGACGAGCCGCGCCCCGATCAAGCGGCTGATCGAGTCGTACGTCAAGAACGCGCTCGACGAACAGGTCCGCAACGCCGCGGGAGCGATGCCTGCCTGGGCCAGCCATCTGATGCAGAGCGCCGTGGCAGGAGCAGAGCTGGCCCCGCTGCAGCCGGGTGACACGGCGACTGCCGACGAGATCGCCCACCAGCTTCGAGACGAGGGCTATATCCGCTACACCTTCGCGCACGGACGCTGGACGAAGGCGAAGACCTGGGAGCCGCAGCAGCCCGAGGAAGGCTTCACGATCTGGCACTTCGAGGACGACGATCAGGTCGACCTTCTCTGCAAGGACTACGAGAGCGCCGACGAGGAGACCCGGGCGCTGATCCGGCTCTGCGCCGAGCTGAGCCTGATCGTCGACGACACGATCCCGCCGCAGCACTTCGTGCCGTAAGGCGAAGAGGGATGCAGCGCCCCTGATCCAACGGGATACCGAGATCTGCTGCCCGTTCGCGAAGGAATCCATGAGACGAACGCAGCTGCGCGGCGGCGGGCCCTCCACTCATTCCCGCGTTGGGCGGCTCAGTGAACCGGCGGGGCTTGCGATATCTCCCACCTGCCGTCGTACGGAAAACTGTAGCCGACCGGCGCCCATGCGCTCTTGTGGTTGACCTGAGACCAACCGTCTGTCGTGCGCTCCAACCAGAATACGAACCAGCCACGTTGCCCGTTCGGCAGCAAGACCTCGGTTTGGATGAGGGAGCGCCGACCGTCCATTGAAAATCCGGGTCGCGCAAATCGCACGACGGCAACGGTCGAAGGGTGTTCTCGTTCGATGCGCCGCCAATCAAGAGTGGAGGCGCTATCCAGGCGCGAAAGATCTACCTTCTGCCAGGAACTGGGCAAGGACAGTCGCACGTCCGCCTGGGAGCGGCTTCGGTCTTCCTGATCGGCCCAGATCGCGTCTCGCTGGAGCGGTACGCCGCCCGTGGGAGCAATTTCAGTCGTGGAGCATGAAACCAGTACGACTTGATTCGCCAGATCCTGGTTCCTCTCGATCAGTCGTTCCAACGCAATCTGGAGGAGCTGGCCCTCGTCTTCGTGTGTCACCGGGATATGACAGTCTGCAATCAGCGCAGCGGAAAGAGCCACGGCGAGAATCATCGGTCACAACCTCCACCAGTGAGACGCGTGAAGGGGCCTGGAGTTTCGGCGGACTAACGGACTGCGCAAAGCGACTTCGACGGGCTGGGCCACGCGCGTCATGGGGGGGTCACACCTCGAAAATTGACTTGACGGGTCCCACCCCGCCCCACTCTCTCCTCGAACCTCGAGTCTCGCGGCGCGTTAAGGAAACGTTCGAGGTGTTGGCGCCGGCCCAGGAGAGATGGAAAGCGACGGGCCGCGTCGCGCGCAACGCAAGAGTCAGCCGCGATTTCCGAACAGCAATTCTGCGAGCCGTCTTGCTTCCGCGAGCCCCTCTTCAGTCAACAGCACCGACTTGGCCTTTCCCACGGGATCCGAAATCAGGCCCTTCTCGTGAAGTCGGTTCATCGCGCCCCAGTCGAAGCCCTTCCAGGCGCGACACTCTTCATGAAGCCCGAAGTAGAGGAGCGCCAGAACAGCCTGATCGATCTTGTCCTCGTCCCAATCCATGATGAATCAGAAGCGGCTAACGGCCGTTGCTCAGCGGCAGCGGCGCGCACGGGATATCGTAACACGCTGCAACGCATGGTGTTGCGCGACGCTGTCCGCTGCATCGTACTCTTAGGTGAATCGTAATTGTTAGGGCGAAAATGTAGTGGGGCTCCTCGTCTTCGCTGTATGGAGCAGCGTCGTCGTTAACTCGAAAGGAGCCCGTCCAAACGAGAA
>JAMPYE010000240.1 GCA_023700825.1 Thermoanaerobaculia bacterium
CGACACCTTCTCGAGCTCCTTCCCCGCGACGAGGTCGGCCGGCATCCGCTTCGTCCTGTCGACGCTCACGAGGCGCAGCGGCAACTCTGCTCCGGCGACGGCCAGGCCGTCGACGATCCGAAGCAGTTTCGGAATCTCGCGCTGGCTGTCGTCGCACCAGGTGCCGAGGAAGACCTCCAGCCGGTCGCCCGGCTGAATCACCGACGCGAGGTATGCGAGCGTGTCGGGGTCCGGCGCGTAGGCCTCCTTTCGCTCGCGGTACTCGGGAACGATGTCGAGCAGTCGTCCGGCGGCCGTCTCGCCGACGACTGTCGGCAGCGTGGTCTGGCTCACCCCGGCGATGCCCGCGGGATCGAGTCTCTTCGCGTCGACGAGAATCGTATCGACGCGCTCCCCACGTTCCACGAGATCGGCGACGCCTCCCATTCCGGCGACGACATGGCCGAACACCGTGTATCCGCCATCGAGGTGCGGTTGCGGCGAGTGCGTGACGAAGAACTGCGAGCCCCCGGTATCGGGACCGGAAAGCGCCATACCGACCGCGCCCCGCGAATAGCGTTGCTCGTTGATCTCGTCGCGAATCGCATAGCCGGGCCCGCCGCTCATGTCGTTCCTCGGGTCGCCTCCCTGCAGCACGAAGTTCGGCACGACGCGCATGAACGTCGTGCCGTCGAAGTAGCCCTGCTCCGCGAGTCGGGCGAAGTTCCACGCCGTGGTCGGTGCCTCGCGAGTGAAGAGAATCAGGTCGATGTCTCCTCGAGCCATGCGGATCGTGGCCGAGCGGGGCTGCGAGGCCCAGCGGGCGATGGATTCGTACTCGGCGAGCGGCCTTTCGATCGCGAGAGGCGTGTACTGGTAACGGACCTTCTCGATACGCTCGAGGCTCTCCGCGGCGATCCTGCGGACGACGGGATCCGGGTCCTTCAGCAGTGCGGCAAGCCAGGCGGCCCGGCCGGCATCTTCGATCGTCGCGATCAGTTCGACCGCCGCGACGCGCGCGTCGTTGTGGGTGTCCCGCCGCGACGACTCTTCGATCGCGACCAGCCGTTCCCGGGAGACCAGCGTCTTGTACGGGTCCGCGGAAAGCCGCCCGATCGCGGACGCGCGCACGACGACGTCGGGGTCGTCGAGCGCGGCGAGGAGAAGCCTGGAGTCCGAATCCGCCGGCTGCTCAGGGATCGCGCCGATTGCCGCCACGCGCACCAAAGCGTCGGGGGACGACGCCAGGCGTGCCCGGATCGCGGCTCCCTGCGGGAGCGTCGAGGTTCCTTCGAGGATTCGCGCGCGCACCCACGGAGACTCATGTTCGACGAGTTTCGAGCTCGAATCCACGAGGCCGGCGCGCGCGAGTGCCAGTGCTGCCACCTCTCGCGCCCATCGTTCGTCACCGTTTGCGAGACCGTCGAGCCGGTCCTTCGCCTGCGCGGACGATTGCGTAAAGCGGCCGAGGATCTCGACCGCGGTGGCGCGGGTGCCGGGATCCGGATCGGCAGTCAGCGCGATCAGGCGCGTGGCCGCGGCAGACGCAACTTCCGAAGACAGACGCTCGGGATTCTTGTCGATGACCTGCCCGATCGAACGCGCAGCGTTGATCCTGACCCAGGGATGAGGATCTTCGAGCGCGGCAGAAAGCGCGCGAAGCGAATCCTCCGCGGCGATCAGCCCGAGTGCCCGCGCGGAGTGGGCGCGAACCAGCGCGTCGCCATCGGCGAGCAGCATCTCGAGCTTCCGGCGCGCCGGCGCGAAGGCCCTTCGGCTGAGTGCGTAACAGGCTTCGACGCGCGTGGACGTATCGCGACTTTCCAGGAGCATGGCCGCCGTTCCTGATGCCTCGTCCGTGCCGAATCGGAAGAGGTAGCGGATCGCCACGCTTCGCACTTCTGCCGGGTACAGCGTCGTGGTCAACGACTGAAACCGGTCGAAGGGAACCGACGCCGCGATTTTCGTCAGCGCGTCGGTCGCCGCCGCCGCGACCGCCGCGTCGGCGTCGCCGGTGAGGCCGAAGAGCGCGTCGATGGAGGAGGGGTCGCCGATCTCGCCCATGGCGAAGGCTGCGCTGCGCCGCACGTCCGCGACCGGGTCGTTCGCCAGCTCGATGAGCAGCGCGACTCCCGCCATCGGCTCTCCGGGCTCGCGCCGTCCATTCCCGTTCGCGTCGTCGAAGGAGGCGGTGCCGATCCTGCCAAGGGCTCGCGCGATCCGCTCGCGCTTCATCGAGTCGGCGTGTCGCGACCACTCGAGAGCGACGGCGCGGTCGTACTCGCGGCGGTCCTCGAGCCTCAGGATGACGGCCTCTCCCGCGAAATCACCTTCCGCCGGAGGCGGCATCGTGCCTGGCTTCTGCACGGACGTGGCACAGGAGGCGAGAATCAGTGTCGAAGCGAAGAGCAGTCGTCTCATCGGAATCCTCGTTCAGCGGCGGCGATCATGATAGCTGCGGCCGTGTCAGGCGCGAGCGCCCCCGCTGCCGTTCGCGGCGGGCTGGTCGATGCCACCGGAGACCCCTCCGGACACGATGAACGCCATCACCCGCCCGGAATCCGCATCGATCGGACGCACGCTCTCTCTCGGGACGATGACCAGGTTGCCGGCGAAGTTGTACGACTGCGGGAAGTAGACGGCGACCTTGCCCGCGGCGCCCATGGGCTCGAGATCGTCGCACGTCACGAAGCCGAGAGCCTCGACGCTCGGTGGCCCGCCAAGGGTCACGAGCACCGGGTGGTTGAACCGCTTGCGGTCGCCGACGAACGCTTCGATCAGGTCCTTGATCGAGGTGTAGAGGATCTTTACGAGCGGTGCGCGCGTGAAGATCGCGTCGGGGATCGCGAGCAGCCGCGCGATGACGAAGTTCGAGGCCAGGATCCCGATCAGTACGATCGCCACGAACGTGACGAGCACCCCGAGCCCCGGAAACGGAAGCGCGATGAGCCGGTCGATCCAGACGAACGTCTGGTAAAGGATGTAGGCCGTCACGACGCTGGGGATGACGATGGCGAGGCCCCTCAGAAAGTTCTTTGCGATGAAGTTCATCGTTCTCCGTCCCGGGAAAGTTGTCCGAGCCGATTATCTCCCGCCGCGGCTCGGCCCGGAGGCCTGGCTTGCCCCCTTCCTGCGCATCTGCTAGAAGCGGTCGGGGCGCACGGGTGCGCCCGGGAGGCGAATGGTGGATCCGATATTTCTCGTGCTGGTCGTGGCGACGCTGCTCATTGGTGTTCTCTGCTGGATCTGGATGAAGAACTCCCGGGCCTCGCAGACGAGGATGGAGCTGATGCACCAGAAAACCATCGCGTTGCTCGAGGAGCAGAACGCCCTTCTTCGCCGGATCGCGGAGAAATAGCCCCTCGGGGCAAGAGGTTAGAGGGGCCTGAAAAAGGAAGCGATCATGAGATATCTCGTCACAGGCGGGGCCGGCTTCATCGGCTCGAACTTCATCCGGTACATCTTCAACAAGTACGGTGCCGACGCTCAGGTCGTCAACCTCGACAAGCTGACCTACGCCGGGATTCGCGAAAACCTGGCCGAGTACGAGGGAAAACCGAACTATCGATTCCTGCAGGGCGACATCTCGGAGCCCGCCGACGTCGAGGAGGCCTACAAGGGAATCGGCGGGCAGGGGATCGACGTAGTCGTCAACTTCGCCGCCGAGACGCACGTCGACCGCTCTCTGATGGAGGCCGGTAGCTTCATCCGGACTGACGTTCACGGCGTGCTCGTGCTCCTCGAGGAGGCGCGCAAGCACGCGCCGCGTCTGAAGAAGTTCATCCAGATCTCGACCGACGAAGTCTACGGTTCCATCGAGTCAGGATCGTTCCGTGAAACCGATCCGCTCAGCCCTCGGAACCCGTACTCGGCCTCGAAGTGCGGTGGCGACCGGATGGCGTACGCCTACTCCGAGACGTACGGCCTTCCCGTCGTCGTGACCCGCGCTTCGAACAACTACGGGCCGTTCCAGTACCCGGAGAAGCTCATCCCGCTCTTCGTGACCAACGCGATCGACGATCAGCCGCTGCCGCTCTACGGCGACGGTAAGAACGTGCGCGACTGGCTCTACGTCGAGGATCACTGTGCGGCGGTCGACTTCCTGGTCGAGCACGGGCAGAAGGGCGAGATCTACAACATCGGCGGCGGGAACGAGATCGAGAACATCGAGATTACGCACCGCATCCTCGAGCTCACCGGCAAACCGAAGAGCCTGATCAAGCCGGTCGCCGACCGCCAGGGGCACGACCGCCGCTACTCGCTCGACACGACGAAGCTCGAGAAGCTCGGCTTCCGCACGAAGGCGACGTTCGAAGAGGCAATCGTCCGCACGGTCGACTGGTACAAGCAGAACGAAGCCTGGTGGCGCGCGATCAAGGAAAAGAGTGCGGAGTTCAAGCGCTACTACGAGCAGCAGTACGGAAAGCGTTAGGCCGGCAAACGTTGCGCGCCGCCCCGGTGCGGACGGCAGCAACTGCTTCGTGGCGGCGCATTCCGATGTACCCCCTTGCGATCCTGTCGTCGCCTCGCCCGGTTCAGGGAATCACCCTGTCGCGCCGAGCAGGTACGCCGCGGCCTGCCACATCAGCCAGGCGACGCCTGCGACCGCGGCGAGTCCCGTTCCCATCACGATCGCGACGATCGCGGTGACCACGAGCCCGATCTCCTTGTAACTGCGTGGAGGTCGCGTCGTGTCCCGATGCTCGAGCAGAAGCTTCACGTTCCCGACGTTCTGCGGGAACAGGGCGTCGAAGACGTCGCCGGCAACCGGAATCGCCCCGATGACGAGGTCGACGAGCACGTTGGCCACCATGCGCCCGATTTTCCGCTTTGGAACCCTGTGGCGCAGGGCGCCGGCGAGAATCCAGGCTCCCATCGCCGCCCCAGCGAGGTCCCCGAGCCACGGGACGAGCCCGAGCGCCGCGTCGAGCCCGACACGCCGGCGCGTCCCGGGGATCGCCACCGCCTCGTCGAGCAGCACCGCGACTCTCCGCAACGCCTCGAGGTCGGGCGTCAATGGGCGCTCGGGAGGCAGAACCTCTGGGATAATGACCTTGTCAGCCACGTCACCGAGATTATGCACGGAGCGAGCGAGTCCTGACAGCGCGATGACCGAGAGTGGATCAGACGAGAGCGGCGCGGTGGCGGAAAGCCGGTTCGAGGCCGTCGGCGACGGCGGAGGGCAGGCAGAGCGCTGCCAGGCGCCGGGTGCTGCGCCGAGAGGGGGCGTCGCGATGGCTCTCCTCTTCGTCCGCGAAGTGGCGAAGGGTTTCTTTCGCACAGGGGCGACGGGGCGCGCGGCGGCCCTCGCCTACACGACTCTGCTGTCGCTCATTCCGCTGACGGTCTCGCTCTGGAGCGTCGGGCGAGTCTTTTTCGCCCGGCAGTTTCCCGACCTCGGGGCACATCTCAGTACGGTATTAAACGTGGTAGTGCCCTACCAGTCGGCGCAGATCACGGCCCAGCTCATCCGGGCGACGGAGAACGCATCGGCGCTGCCTACGGTCGGCACCGTGATCTTCATTCTCATCGCCTTCAAACTCTTCGGCACGGTCGAGACGATCGTGAACATGAGCTGGCGGATCGAGAAGGCGCGGACGGTCCGGCAGAAGCTCCGCGCGTTCACGATGCTCTTCTTCTGGGGCCCGCTCGTGATTGGCCTCTCGTTCACGGCGACCTCGATGTTCGAGCGGAGCCCGAGGCTCGGGCCGTTCTTCCAGCATCCGTTCGTGCAGTGGGCGATGCCGATCGTCGTGTTCTTCCTCGCCTTCACGATGCTCTTCTGGCTGGTGCCGGCGACGCGCGTGCAGATTCGCTCGGCGGCGTTCGGCGCGGCGGTGACGACCGCGGCGCTCGAATTCGTGCGGTTCGCGTTCGCGATCTACGTCGTGTGGCTCTATCGCGGCACGTTCGATCTCGTCTACGGGACGATCGGGCTCATCGTGATGTTCCTCATCTCGCTCGAGTTGATGTGGCTCGTGATCCTTCTCGGAGTCGAGGTGAGCTACGTGCACCAGAATCTCGAGGAGCTGGCGCGCACCGCGGATTTCGGCACGGCCAGAGCGCCGTCGTTCGATCTCTACTTCGGGCTTCTCGCGCTCGTGGAGATCTGCCTTGCGCACAAGCGGCGTGAGCCGGCGCCGCGCACGGCCGATCTCGCAAAGCGCGTCTCGGCGCCGCTCGATCAGCTCGTCGAGCTGCTCGGGCGCCTGGAGCGGAGCCGCTTCGTCGCGCGATCCGGCAGCGAGCTCGAGAGGTGGGTCCCGGCGTGCGATCCTGACTCCGTGGCGTTGCGCGAGCTCGTCGAGGCGCTCGAGGAAGGTGGCAGGCGCCGTGTGCCACGCGCGCTGCCGCGTCCAGAATGCGCGGGAGACCACGCGGTTGCCGCGCTGCTGGCTGCGCTGGACGCCGGGCTCGTTGCCGCTTCGGGCGAGCAGACGCTCGGCCAGCTCGTGGACGAAGTAAAGGACTGAGCACTCGCGCCGCGACGGCTCAAAAACCGCCCGACATGTACTTCCACTGAACGATTTTGTCGTTGATCTCGCGCAGGCGGCGGCTGATCATCCGGCAGAGCAGGTTCAGAAACTGCAGCGACGCGTGCGGATCCATCGAGAGGATCTCGTTGAGCGTCGCGCGGTCGATCGAGAGCACGGTGGCGTCCGTTTCGTGCGCCTTCGCGTCCGCCGAGC
>JAMPYE010000241.1 GCA_023700825.1 Thermoanaerobaculia bacterium
GGAGTACTCGCTGGCAACGGTCATTCGCATGGGGGGATTGTGTGGGAGGGGTGGGGGGCGGTCAAGCCTGTGAGGGAAAACACCGAATGCTGAATGCAGAACGCCGAATGCAGAACGAAGAACGTGGTGGCAACTCTGGCCTTTCTACATTTTTCATTTGGCGTTCAGCATTCAGCATTCGATGTTTTCCTATCGCGCCGGCTGCGCCGACCGCACGAACCACACCACCCTCCCGAAGTACTCCTCCCCGCCCACGACCGGCACCTCGTTGTGGTTGGAGCCGCGGACGACCCACATCTCCTTCGGCCCTTCGAGCGCGTCGAATAGCTCCCGGCCGCAGGCGAAGGGGATGATCGTGTCGGCGTCGCCGTGCATGACGAGGACGGGAACCTTCGCCCGGTTGAGCGACCGCGCCGTTGGCAGAGAGTTGCCGAGGAAGATGCCGATGGGGATGCGGTAGACGGCGTTCGCCACGCTCGCGGCCGAGGGGAACGAGCTCTCGATCACGACGCAGCGGACCTTCCGGTTCGCCGCGACGTCTGCGGCGTACGGGCCGCCGAGCGATTCGCCGTAGAGCGCGATCCGCTCCGCAGGCACGCCGAGCGTCGTCCGGGCGTAGTCGTAGACCGCGAGGCCGTCGACGTAGAGTGCCGACTCGCCCGGCGAGCCCTCACTTTTCCCGTAGCCACGGTAGTCGAACAGGAGCACCGAAACTCCCCGTCTCGCGAATTCTTCCGCGACGTCGGCGCGATGCGACAGGTTTCCGCCGTTGCCGTGAAAGAAGATCAGTAGCGGCGCGTCGGCTTCGGCCGCGCTGAAGAGCCATGCGTGGAGCTTCACGCCGTCAGGCGTCGTGATCGCGTGATCCGTAGGCCTCGGGTCGAGACCGCTCACGTCCCAGAGCCCTGCCGGGTACTTGTCCGGGAAGAAGAGCGTGCTCCGCTTCATCATGTTGACCAGTGCCCAGAGGAGCGCGGTGACGACGAAGATCCAGAGGACGACCTGTGCCGCGAGGCGGAACGGTCCGCGCGAGGCGAGACTCATGAGCTCGTCGGCCATGTGGACTGCGAAAGCGGAGCTTTCGCCCTCACTTGCCGAAGCGCAGCTTCGGCCCGAGCTGTCCGCGGAAGCTTCGCTTCCGCAAGGAAGGGCGCAAGCTGCGCTTGCGCACTCCACATGGTCACTTCTTGAACTTCGACTTCAGCCTCTCTCTCGCGACGTCGTCCACCTGCGCGAGCAGGGGCGATAGGATCTCGCGCTGCTTCGCGACGAGCTGCTCGATCCCCCCCCTGGCGAGCGCGATCATCGAGGTCATCTCGTCCTCGCTGAAACTTCCCTTCTCGGCTGTGCCCTGCAGCTCGATGAACTGCATCGCGTCGGTTGCGACGATGTTCATGTCGACCTCGGCGGTCGAGTCCTCGCTGTAGTCGAGGTCGAGGTGCGGCATGCCGTGGCGGATGCCGACCGAGACGGCGGCGACCTGCGACCGCACGGGCCAGTTCACCATCTTCTTGCCGAGGTAGATCTTGCCGAGCGCGAGGACGAGGGCGACGTAGCCTCCCGTGATCGACGCGCATCGCGTGCCGCCGTCGGCCTGGATGACGTCGCAGTCGATGATCACCGTGCGCTCGCCGAGCGCTTCCTGGTCGATCGTGCCCCGCAACGCGCGGCCGATGAGGCGCTGGATCTCGAGCGTCCGGCCTCCCTGCTTCCCTTTCGCGGCCTCACGGGCGTTCCGCTCGTTCGTCGCGCGCGGGAGCATGCCGTACTCGGCGGTGACCCACCCCTTGCCGCTTCGCATCAGGAACGGCGGGACCTTGTCCTCGATCGAGGCGGTGCAGATGACGCGCGTGTCGCCCATCTCGATGAGGACCGAGCCTTCGGCGTGCTTGTTGAAATCGGGACGGATGGTGACGGCGCGGAGCTCGTCGGTTGCGCGGCCGCCGGCGCGGCCCTTGGGGGTGGAGGTCATGGGAACCTATATAGATGTGAATCGAGA
Source organism: Thermoanaerobaculia bacterium (assembly GCA_023700825.1). Lineage (GTDB taxonomy): Bacteria > Acidobacteriota > Thermoanaerobaculia > Gp7-AA8 > Gp7-AA8 > JACPDH01. The sequence continues at coordinate 2,000 of JAMPYE010000241.1, forward strand.
AAGGAGCAAGGCGAAAGGCGAGAGGCGATGAGTGGGCAGGGAGGCGGGACGAATGCCCGTGTTCCGGTGATGACGAGGGAAGAGCTGAGAGAGAAGAGGGAAGAGAGAAGGGTTGAACTGCGCTCTGCGCGCCGGGCGCGTAGCCTTCAACTATTCACTCTTCTCTTTTCTCTTCGGTGTCCAGGCTCGAGTCGGGTTGCAAGGCCGTGGCGGCCGGCTCGTCGCCTATCGCCTATCGCCTCTCGCCTGCTACTCCAGCACCGTTCCCTTCGGGATCACCACGATGCCCGACTCGGTGACGGTGAAGCGCTGGCGGTCGGCCTCGAGGTCGTAGCCGATCGTCATGCGGGGAGGAATCCTCACGCCCTTGTCGATGATGGTGCGGCGGATCCGGGCGTGGCGGCCGATCTCGACGCCGTCCATGAGGATCGAGCCTTCGACGTCGGAGAACGAGTGGATCCTGACCTTGGGCGAGAGGATCGAGCGGTTGATGACGCCGCCCGAGATGATGACCCCTTCGGCGACGAGCGAGTTCGTCGCGCGGCCGATTCGCTGCGGCTCGTCGAAGACGAACTTCGCCGGCGGCAGGTTGAGCCACGCCGAGCGAAGCGGCCACTGCGAGTTGTAGAGGTTGAACTTCGGTGAAATTGCGATCAGGTCCATCGACGCCGTGTAGTACGAGTCGATCGTGCCCACGTCCCGCCAGTAGCCGCGAGCCTCCGCGTCCTCCCCCGGGACGATGTTCGTTCCGAAGTCGTACGCCATCACCTTCGAGTCGGCGTACATCTGGGGGATGATCTCCTTGCCGAAGTCGTGCGCGGAGTCGCGCAGCGCGTTCGACTCGAGCACGTCGATGATGGCGCTCGCCTTGAAGATGTAGTTGCCCATCGAGGCGAGCACCTCGTCGGGGCGCCCGGGGATCGTCTTCGCTCCCTCTTTCGGCTTCTCGACGAAGCCGGTGACGCGGAACGAGTCGTCGATCTCGACGACACCGAACTGGTTGGCCTCGGCCAGCGGAACGGGAATCGTCGCGATCGTCAGGTCGGCGTCGGTGTCGAGATGGAAGTCCATCATCTGCGCGATGTCCATCTTGTAGATGTGGTCGCCGCCGAAGACGCAGACGTGCGTCGGCTTCTCGTCGAAGATCAGCTCGAGGTTCTGGTAGACGGCGTCGGCCGTGCCCCGGAACCAGAAGGGACCCTTGCGCATCTGCGCCGGAACGACGTCGACGTACTGCCCGATCTCGTGGGAGAGGCGCCAGGTGCGTGAGATGTGCTCGATCAGCGAGTTCGACTTGAACTGCGTGAGGACCTTGACCTTGTAGAAGCCCGAGTTGACGAAGTTATTGAGAACGAAGTCGATGATCCGGTACCGGCCCCCGAACGGAACTGCGGGCTTCGCGCGATCGCGCGTCAACGGGTACAGCCGCTCGCCCATGCCTCCGGCGAGCACCATCGTCAGCGTGTTCCGATACGTCTGCATGCCCGACCGACCTCCCTCCGCCTCGCGCGAGAGAGATGCCCCGGCCACCCGAGGCTCCCTCGTCTCGCCGCGTGGCAATCCGCCCTCCGATGTTCTAATCTCGTGGCATGGCGGATCGTGACTACTACGACATCCTCGGCGTTAAGAAGGGTGCCACGGACGAGGAAATAAAGAAAGCCTACCGCCGCCTCGCCCGGAAGTTCCATCCCGACGTCAACAAGGGCGCGAAGGACGCGGAGAACCGCTTCAAGGAAATCAGCGAGGCCTACACCGTACTGAGCGACAAGGATAAGCGCGAGCAGTACGACCGGCTCGGGCGCGAGGCGTTCCATTTCAACGGTGGCGGTGGCGGTCCCTTCGGCGGCAGCCCGTTCCCCGGCTTCGACTTCGATTTTTCGGGGATGGGCGGCGGTTCCGCGCGTGGCCGCAAAGGGGCGGGGCGCGTCTCGGACTTTCGCGACATCTTCTCCGACCTCTTTGCCGGACAGGGACGTGCGGCCGGGCCGCAGCGCGGAAGTGATGTCGAAGCGAAGGCGACGCTCGAGTTCGGCGACGCCGTGCGCGGCACCACCTTGCAGATGTCGGTGCAGATCCAGGGCGAGTGCGCGAACTGCCGCGGCCTCGGCAACGTCAAGAACCACGTCTGCCCCCGTTGCGCCGGCAGCGGCATCGCCCCTGCGACGCAGGCGGTGAAGGTCAAGCTTCCCGAAGGGGTGAGCGACGGGCAGACGGTGCGGCTCGCGGGCAAGGGAGCACCGGGGCAGAAAGGGGCGCCCGCGGGCGACCTCCTGATTCACGTCGCGGTAAAGGCACATCCCTTCTACGAGAGAAAAGGAAACGACATCCACATCGAGCTCCCGGTGACGCTGAAGGAAGCGGCCACGGGCGGAGAGATCGACGTGCCGACCATTCACGGTCCGGTCCGGGCGCGGATTCCGGCCGGGACGCAGAGCGGGCAGACGTTCCGGATCACCGGCAAGGGCGTGAAGAGCAGCCGTGGCGCCGGACACGGCGACCACTACTACCGCGTGATGATCCACATCCCGGGCCAACTCAGCGAGGCGGCAAAGAAGAAACTCGACGAGTTCGAGTCGCTGTACGACGAGAACCCGAGGGCGAAGCTGAAGACGGGGCTCTGAGGCGGAGTGGTCGGCGCGGAGTGGTCAGTTGTTAGTTTTTAGTTGTTAGTTGTTAGACAGGTGTGGAAGGCTGCGCTTTCCTCGCTGCGAACCATACACAAACCATCCGCACCGAGCGTGCAGATTCCCGACGGCGTGCCAACTATCCGAGCCGGTCTAACAACTAACAACTAACAACTGACAACGCCTCTTGCAAAACCAGATCTACATCATCGGTGACTCGCACATCGGCCTTGCCGACGGTGACGAGGAGGGAATCGTCGCCTGGATCGACCGGCTCGCGGCGCTCGGGCCGAAGGCGCTCTACCTGAACGGCGACGTCTTTCACTATTTCATCGGGCATCGCAACTTCGTCACCCCCTCGGTCGAGCGGTTCTTCGAGAGGTTGAGGGCGCTGCGCGACTCCGGGGTGGAGGTGCACTACGTCGAGGGGAATCGCGACTTCTTCCTCGAGGGGTCGATCGCCGAGACGTCGGTCTCGACGCTCTCTCTCCGGCGCGAGATCGCGGCGGGGCCGCGGCGCATCCTCGTCGTCCACGGCGACATGATCAACGATCGCGACCGGATGTACCGCTTCTGGCGGAGCTTCTCGAAGAATCGGGTGATGGAGATCGCGGTGAAGCTGATCCCGAAGGGGATCGCGAAGCGGATCGTGGACGAGATGGAGCGGAGGCTCGCGGGCACGAATTTCAAGCACCGCTACCGCATCCCGACCGAGCTCATGGAGCAGTACGGGCAGCTTCGCGCCGCAGAGGGGTACGACATGGTCGTCTTCGGCCACTTCCACAAGAAGCTCGAGAGTCCCGCCGGCGACGCGCTCGTCTGCGTTCTGCCCGCCTGGTTCGACGGCGGCGAGGCGCTGGCCGTGGATCCGGAGACGGGAGCGTGGGGCTGGGTGCAGGTTTGAGGTTGGATTTGCAGGCGGCGCTGGATGTGGCGAACACAATGAATGCAGAACGCAGAATGCAGAACGATGAATGAAGAAAGGGGAACGGCCGGGCTGCAGACGCTGTCCCCTTTTCTACATTCATCGTTCTGCATTCATTGTTCTAAACTCGCCCAACCCGCATGAGAGTCTCCTTCCTCGGCACTGGCACTTCCACCGGCGTTCCCACGGTCGGATGCCGCTGCCGCGTCTGCACCTCGACGAATCCGAAGAACACGCGGTTCCGGCAGTCGATCCGGATCGAGGTCGAAGGGAAGCACATCATCGTCGACACGACGCCGGACCTGCGGACGCAGCTGCTGCGCGACCCGATCCCGCGTCTCGACGCGGTGCTGCTGACGCACTCGCACACCGATCACATGATGGGGCTTGACGACATCCGCCCCTTCAATTTCTTCCAGCGTGAGACGATCCCGGTCTACGCCGGGCCGCCAACGGCGAAGGCGGTTCGCCGCGCCTTCAGCTACATCTGGGATCCGAATGCGCAGATCGGTGGCGGAAAGCCGCAGATCGACCTGCGAGAGGTCACGGGCCCGTTCGAGGTCGGCGGGGTCGAGATCGTCCCGATCCCCGTCCGGCACGGCGACTGGACGATCCTCGGGTTTCGCATCGGCCCGTTCGCCTACATCACCGACACAAACGGCGTCCCCGACGAGTCGCGGCGCCTGCTCGAAGGCATCGACACGCTCGCGCTCGACGGTCTGCGTCCCTCGCCGGCGCACCCGACGCACTTCACGATCGGCGAGGCGGTGAAGGAGGCTCAGGCGATCGGCGCGCACAGGACCTGGCTCATCCACATGAGTCACGACGCGGAGCATGAGGAAGTCGACGCAGCGCTACCGGCAGGGATTTCGCTGGCGTGGGACGGGCTGGTGCTCGAGTTCTGATCGTGCGAAACGCAGTGCGAGGAGCACTGGATTCTGCCCCGGAGGGGCAGAATAGGGTAGCCGGTGGCGAGCCCCGCGGGGCGGGGCGACGCCACCGGACAGCAGCAAAAAATTGTCTTGCACCCCGGAGGGGTGCGATAGGTAGCTTCGAGGGATATTGCACCCCTCCGGGGTGCGTTGAAAATTCATCCGACATTCCCGGTGGCGTCGCCC
>JAMPYE010000242.1 GCA_023700825.1 Thermoanaerobaculia bacterium
ACGAGGTCGATGGTGCTGCAGGACGCGAACGGCCAGATCGCCGAGACGCACTCGGTGTCGGCTGGGCTCGACTATCCGTCGATTGGCCCGGAGCATGCGTATTACCAGGGAACGGGAAGGATCGAGTACCACTCGTGTAGCGACGATCTCGCGCTCGAGGGTTTTCACAAGCTGAGCGAGACCGAAGGGATCATCCCCGCGCTCGAGTCGGCGCACGCGATCGGATGGCTGCTGCGAAATGGCGCGTCGCTTGGCAGGGGTAAAGTCGTCGTCGTGAACCTCTCCGGTCGCGGGGACAAGGACGTTCCCCAGGTCGCGGCGATGGAGGCGCGGGGTCGATGAACCGCGTGACGAAGACGTTTTCGCGGTTGAAGAAGAGTGGGCGTTGCGGTCTCGTCGCCTACGTGACCTGCGGCGACCCGGGGATCGTCGAAACGGTCGATATTGTCCTCGCTCTCGCGGAGGCCGGCGCTGACGCGATCGAGTTAGGGATCCCGTTCTCCGATCCGATCGCCGACGGCCCGGTGATTCAGGCGGCGTCGTGGCGGGCGCTCGAGCGCGGCACGACGATCGACGACGTGCTCGCGATCGCACGCCGCGTGCGCGAGCAAAGCGACGTTGCGCTCATCGCGTTCTCCTACCTCAACCCGATCATGAGCTACGGCATCGAGAGGTTCGCCGCCAGCGCCGCCGAAGCCGGAATCGACGCGGTGCTGGTGACCGACCTCCCGCCGGAGTCGTCGGCGGAGCTCCGGCGCGCGCTCAAGTCTCGCGGCCTCGGCGCGGTGTTTCTGCTCGCACCCACGTCGAGCGACGAGCGGGTCCGGCTAATCGATCGTTCGACGGACGGGTTCATCTACTACGTTTCGACGACCGGTGTGACGGGAACGCGACGCGAGCTCGACGAGGGGCTGGTGGCGCGGCTGGAGTCGATCCGGGGTCAGGTCTCGAAGCCGCTCGCGGTCGGCTTCGGCATTTCGAAGCGCGAGCACTACCTGGCGCTTGCGGGCAAGTGTGAAGCGGTCGTGGTCGGCAGCGCGATCGTCCGCGCGATCGCCGAGGGCGAGCCGGCGGGTGCGGCGGGGCGCGCGGCATCGGTGGCTCGGGAGATTCTGGGGCGCTCCTGATTCGCTGGTATGTGGCGCGCCTGTGGGAGCTCATCTCGCCGGCACCCGCGTGAACGCCCCTTCGGGCTTCAGCAGGTTCGTGCATCGGAAGACCACGAAGCGGCGCACGAGCTCGCCGTTCCGCTCGAGGTCGATCGGCGGGAGCTCCTCGACCTGCGCGAAGAGCTTCCGCAGCTCCGGCTCCGGTGAGTATTTGTGCTTGCTCACGAAGAGCACGTTCCTCCCGCGCAGCTCCTCCGGCGTCTGCCAGTAGAGAGAGGCGAGGCCGTGATCGCCCCCGGCGACGTCGCCGAGCACGATCGGTAGCGTTCCCTTCGACAGAAACCCGAGGATGTGCACGACGGTGTAACTCTCGCAGGCGACGAGTTCGTCGGGCCGGCGAATCGCCTCGACTCTCGCGAGTAGTTCCTCGTTTCCGAGCGCCGCGGCGAGGCTCTTCGTCGATATGCGGTTAGGTCGTCCCGGGTAGGTCCAGTCGCGATCGAGGACGAGGCCCGGGAAGATCGCGACGGTGATGGCGGCGGCACCGATGATGCCGCCGAAGGCGCCCGAGGCGATCGCGAGCTTGCGCCGCGGCCGCTCGCCGTGCTGCACGGCGAAGAGGACGACGAGAAGGAGGAGCCCGGGCGCGCCCCAGTGCGCCCCGATCCGCTCACGCAGCGCCACGAAGCCGAAGACGACGAACGGCGCCGCGGCGGCGACCGCGATCGTCAGCCACGCCGGATCGCGGCGGCGGATCGCGCGCCACCAGGCGGGAACGAAGGCAATTGCGAGGAACGGAGTCGCGAGAAGCAGGTTCGCGCCGATGAACTCGCCGATGTACTTCGCCGTGATCGCGTGCACCTCGTGGCGTCCGGAGAGCTGGAACTCGAAGTTCGCCCACTGGTTCCGCGCGCCCCAGATCCATACCGGGGCGGTGATCGCGAACGCGAGCAGTCCGGCGAGCCAGGGGACGGGCGTCTTCAGGTCCTTGCGCGCCGACGGTGCCGTGAGCGCGCCGAGGATCGCGGGAAGAACGAGGACGCCGGGGAACTTCGACAGGAACGCGAGGCCGATCGCGGCGCCGAAGCCCCACCACGCGCGACGCTCGCCCTGCGCGATCGCTACCGCGGCCCAGGTCGTCGCCACGAAGAACGCGGCCATCAGGATGTCGGTCGATGCGTAGAACGAGCCGATGATGAAGAACGGCATCGCGCTCATCCAGAGATACGAGGTCGTCGCCTCGCGGAGTCCACCGCCGAGGCGTCTGACGAGCGGAGGGAGCATGAGGCCGATCGCCAGGCTCGCGAGGATGGCCGGCATCCGGACGGCGAGGGAGGTCTCGTCGAGAATCGCGCGAAACGGAATCATCAGCCAGATCACGAGAGGGGGCTGGTCGAAGTAACTCCAGTCGAGGTTTCGCGAGCACGACCAGTAGTAGGCCTCGTCGCCGGAGAGCGGCGCGAGCGCGGCGACGACCATGCGAAGCAGCGTGAACGCCGCGAGCATCGCGAAGAAGAGCCGTCGCGCGCGGAGGTCGGGGGCCACAGAGGTCGTCATGGCGTCAGATGGATCGGCGGAGCTGCCAGAGCTGCCGCAGCGTGTCGGTGACCGTCTTGAGCTTCACCGTCGTGCTTCCCATCGTCCGGGGACGGTGCGTGACACCGAGTTGAGTGAAGGTAAGCCCCGCCTTCTTCGCGCGGATGTAGATCTCCGCGTCGATCAGGAAACCGTCGCTGTCGAGCTTCACCTTCTCGAAGAAGCTTCTGCGGAACAGCTTGAAGGCGCAGTTCACGTCGCGGGCGCTGGTCCCGAGGATCAGCGACTGCAGCTTGTTGAAGGTGAACGACGTGACGAAGCGAATCGGAGGGTCCTTGCGGCCGACGCGGTAGCCGCAGACCATGTCGTGGTTTTTGAGGTGCGGGTGGAGGCGCACGATCTCGCGCAGGTCGAACTGCGCGTCGGCGTCGGTGTAGAACACCACGTCCTTCTGCGCCGAATAGAACCCTCGGATGAGCGCTTTCGAGTAGCCCTGGTTGGGGACCTGCGTGAGGACGCGAATTCGCGGCTCTCGCGCCGACCACTCCGCGAGGATTTGAGGGGTCCGGTCTCGCGAGCCGTCGTCGACGATGATGAGCTCCCAGTCGCCGGCGATCTCCTCGAGTGCCTCGACGGCCTCCGCGAGGCTTACCGGGAGCACGTCCTCCTCGTTGTAGGCGGGCATGATCGCGGAGATGGACGGGACGGGTTTCGGGCCGGTGGTCGTCAACGCGGGCCGATTCTAGCTGGGGAGGGGCGAATTGAGAATGGACAATGGAGAATTGAGAGATGGAGAGACGGCCGGCGGCACCCTTCCGGCGGAGGCCGAACCGCGGCGAAGTGCCGGTTCACCCCGCATCCCGAGGCTCCCTCCAACACTCGATGCTTCATCCAAAATTCTCAATTCGGTCCCACCCCCTTGGACGCCCGGCCGGTCAGCGGCGTATCAATGGCGGCGGCGGCGCCGGACGTGCTAAAAGCCATGGTAATGATCGAAGACGAGCTTCCTCGCGGTCTCAGCGAGTTGACCGGACGCCATCGCTGCATCAGGTGCCTTGCCGACGTCCCCTCCGCGGAGTACTTCGCGAACGACTACATGTGCCGCGAGTGCGCGGAGCGAGGGGAACACTTCCCGCTCGCCTCGACTCCGGGAGAGACGGTGCCCGAGCGTGACTCGCGCGGGGGCGGGGGCGGAGGGTCGCCGTAAGGAATGGACTTCGCGAGCCTGCGCGTCGCGGTCGTTCATGACTGGCTGACGGGGATGAGGGGAGGGGAGAAGGTCCTCGAAGCGATCCTCGAGCTCGTGCCGGACGCCGACGTGTACACCCTCTTTCACTACCCGGGAACCGTGTCGGATGCGATCGAGAAGCACAGGATCATCACCTCGCCGCTCCAGAAGTTCGCCGCGGCGGCGGGCGACTACCGTCGTCTGCTTCCCTTCTTTCCCGCGGCAGTCGCGGCCTGGAACTTCACGGGTTACGACCTCGTCGTATCGTCGAGCCACTGCGTCGCGAAGGGGGTCGATCCCGCGGGCGCGCCTCACGTCTGCTACTGCCACACGCCGATGCGCTACATCTGGGACCGGTTCGACGATTACTTTCCGCCTGAGCAGCCAGCGCTGCGGCTGGCGGCGGGGATGGTGGCGCGCTTTCTCCGGCGCTGGGACGTCGACTCGGCCTCGCGCGTCGGCCGCTGGGGCGCGAATTCGGAGTTCGTGCGCGGGCGAATTCTCCGCTACTACGGTGCGGAGGCCTCCGTGGTTCACCCGTTCGTCGATGACGCGTATCTTGCCTCGCCGCTCGAAGCACGACGCGACGACTATCACCTCGTCGTCTCCGCGCTCGTCCCTTACAAACGGATCGAGGTCGCGGTCGACGCGGCTGCGATTGCGGGACGGAGGCTCGTCGTGATTGGCGATGGCCCGCACCGCGCCAGCCTCGAGGAGCGCGCCTCGGGGCGCGCCGAGTTCCTCGGCCACCGATCCGACGACGAGCTGCGCGGCTGGATGGGACGGGCGCGGAGCCTTCTCTATCCTGGCGTCGAGGACTTCGGGATCACCGCAATCGAGGCGATGGCGTGCGGCACGCCCGTCGTCGCCCGCGCCGAGGGTGGCGCGCTCGACAGCGTGGTCGACGGGACGACCGGAATTCTTTCGATGGGCGAGGATGCGAGGGCGCTCGCCGATGCGATGATTCGCTCGGAAGCAGTCGGATGGAATCGCGAGGCGATTCGCGGGCACGCGTCGTCGTTCTCCCGCCAGAGCTTCAAGGCTCGCATGATGTCCGAGATCGAGCTCGCGATGGGTGACGCCGCATGATTCACAAGAAGCACAAGCGGCTGCGGACGCTTCACGTCCTCATCGATTCGGTCGGCTCGTGCCTCGCGATGCTCGCGGCGTACTACCTGCGCTTCGCGGTCGAGGTCATCCCGGTCACCAAGGGCGGCCAGGACGTGACGGTCTATACGCACCTGCTTCCGATCGTCGCGCTGCTCTTCCCTCTCGCCTTCGCCGCGCAGGGGCTCTACCGCATGACGCCTTCGCGGCGCAGGTCGGAGGAATGGACCGGCGTCGCGATCGCGACGGTTCTGGGTGTCGTGCTTCTCTCGGGGCTTCTGCTCTGGATGAGGCCGGCGGGCGTGGATCACGGCTATTCGCGCGCGACGCTGGCGCTCTTCGTCGCCTGCGAGATCGCGATCGTGATCGCGGGACGCTCGCTCGTCCGAGCGCTCGTCGAGCGTGCGCATCGCGCCGGACACAATCTCGATCGCGTTCTGATCGCCGGAAACGGCGACCTGGCGCGCGCGGTGGCGAGCCGGATCGCGTCGCACCGCGAGCTCGGGCTCGACATCGTGGGCTATGTCGCCAACGGCACACCGGGCGAGATCGAAGGGCTGACCCGGCTCGGCGATCTCGAGAACATCGACGAGATCATCGAGCGGGAGAAGATCGAGCACGTCTACGTCGCGCTGCCGAAGGAGTCGTCGGGCGACATGATGTCGCTGCTCGACCGGCTCGTCCGCCACGTCGTCTCGATCCACGTCGTGCCCGATCTTCTCCAGTACATGGCTCTGCGCTCGCGCGTCGAGGATCTCGACGGCCTGCCCACGATCAACCTTTCCGAGACGCCGCTCGAAGGATGGAACACCATTCTCAAGCGGGCATTCGATCTGGTGGCCGGCACGATCGCGCTGATCCTGCTGTCACCGCTGATGCTGCTCGTGGCGCTGCTCATCTGGCTCGACGACCGGGGGCCGGTCTTCTACCGGCAGGTGCGGATGGGGCTCGACGGGATTCCGTTCGAGATCGTGAAGTTTCGCTCGATGCGCGTAGACGCGGAGAAGCAGACCGGCGCCGTCTGGGCGGAGAAGGACGATCCGCGGAGGACGAAGATCGGCGCGTTCATCCGGCGATGGTCGATCGACGAGCTTCCGCAGCTCCTGAACGTGCTGCGGGGCGAGATGAGTCTCGTAGGCCCGCGCCCCGAGCGGCCGGAGTTCGTCGAGCAGTTCCGGGAGCAGTATCCGCACTACATGCTGCGCCACCGCGTGCGGGCCGGGATGACCGGCTGGGCGCAGGTGCACGGCTGGCGAGGCAACACCTCGATGCGGATGCGCATCGAGCACGACCTTTACTACATCGAGAACTGGTCGCTCCTGCTCGACCTGAAGATCATGGTGCTGACGGTGCTCAAGGGGCTGCGGTCGGAGTATTGAAGGCAGGCGAAAGGCGAAAGGCGAAAGGCGAGAGGCGAGAGGCGAGAGTAATCAAGAGTAATGGAGCTCGCACGAACAGCCTGAGTTCTCCGGGATCCAGGGGTGCCGGATCACCGCTTCGCGCTACCGAGGGCACAGCCACGCCGCATGCCGCTTGCTCTCGCCTCTCGCCTTCCGCCTTCCGCCTCCCCCGAAGTGCGAATCGTCACCTTGCCTCGGGACACCAGATCGTATAATCGCGCCCGCCATGGCGAAGAACTCCAGCACACTTTTCGAGCGCGCACAGAAAGTCATTCCCGGCGG
>JAMPYE010000243.1 GCA_023700825.1 Thermoanaerobaculia bacterium
ATGAGAATTGAGAATCGAGAGCTGGAGCCGGGAGCTCCCCATCCTGCGTCGCTACACGACGCCGTGCAGGCGCCATCAAGCGCCCCTCGCCTGCTCATCACCTGTCGCCTCGTCGCCTCTTGCCTTTCGCCTCTCCACAAACCCTTCCGTCCCATTTGCGTATGATTCATCCAAACGTGAACGAGAGAGGCACATGCCGACAGCGATAGACGTCGTCAATCTGACGAAGACGTACGGGGAGTTCACCGCGATCGAGAAGCTTTCTTTCTCGGTCGGTGAAGGGCGGATCCTCGGGCTCGTAGGGCCGAACGGGGCCGGGAAAACGACGACGCTGCGCGCGATCGGGGGCATTCATCCGCCGACCGAAGGATCGGTCTCGATCTGCGGCATCGACCTCAGAGACAGGCCGGTCGACGCCAAGAAGCTCCTCGCATTCATGCCCGACGAGCCGCGGCTGTTCGACTACCTGACGGTCGAGGAGCATCTCCGCTTCGTGGCCCGCATCTACCAGGTCACGGCGTGGCAGGAGCGCGCCGCCGAGCTGCTGGCCGAGCTCGAGCTCGACGACAAGCGCAAGGCGCTCCCGGGCGAGCTCTCGCGCGGGATGAAGCAAAAACTCATGATCGCGTGCGGGCTGATCCACTCGCCGCGGGTGCTCGTGTTCGACGAGCCGCTCACCGGGCTCGATCCGCTCGGCATCCGACGGATGAAGGACACGATCCGCAAGCGCTCCGCCGACGGCGCCGCGATCATCCTCAGCTCGCACCTTCTCGGCCTGGTCGAGGAGTTGTGCGACCGCGTCGTCATCATCCACAAGGGGCGCAAGGCGGCCGAGGGGTCGATCGATGCGCTCACGCGGACGGCCGACGCCGTCGAGGGCTCGCTGGAGGACGCGTTCATCAGTATCACCTCGCGTGTCGAGTCATGACGACGCTCGCACCGTTCGCCTGGTATTCGCTCACCTCGTTCCGGAACCGCGCGATCCACCGCCTGCGCAGGCTTCGCGAGCCGCGCTACCTCGTCTCGGCCCTCGCCGGCCTGGCCTGGTTCTGGTTCTTCGTCTTCCGGAAGGGCACGCCGGCCGTTCGATGGGACCACCCCGCGCCCGGGGAGCTCACCTCGGTGCTCATGATCTCGGCGTTCACGCTGATCATTGCCACGATCATGCTGCTCGCGTGGGCGTTGCCGCGGAGCGAGGCGGGGCTGTCGCTCAACGAGGCCGAGGTGCAGTTCCTGTTTCCCGCCCCGCTCAGCCGGGCGTCGATCGTGTTGTTCGTCATCTTTCGCGCGCAACTGCCGCTGCTTGTGTCGACGTTCGTGCTGCGCGCCATCTTCCTTCGCAGCCAGAATTTCCTCGGAATCTGGGCCGTGCTCGCGACGCTCCAGATCTACTTCCTGATGGTCCGCATGGGGCGCGCCCGCCTGGCGGCGGCCGGCATCGGCTTCGTCGTCCGCGCCTTCGCCGTCCTCATCGTCGTCGGAGTTCTCGGCGCGATCGTGTTCGGAGAGATCGAGACCGCGATGAGCGGCGTCGAGTCGTTGGAGGGGGCGCAGGCCGCCGGGGCGTTCCTCGAGGCGCTGAAGCAACCGCTCGCGGGCTACCCTCTCCGCGCGATCCTCTTCATTCCCGCGCTGCTGGCAAAGGTTGGGGCAACCACGACACTCGTCGACCTCGCGCTCCCCGCCGCGGGCCTCACGCTCTTCGCGGCGCTCTGCGCCCTCGTCGCGACGAAGCTCGACGTCTCGTACGAGGACGCGACGATCGAACACGCGCGCCGGCGTATCGAGAAGACGCGCGCGGCGTCGGCCTCGGGCCGCATGCGGCGCGTGACGCTGCGCCACACGCCGGTCCCCTTCGCGCTCGAGGAAACGGGCCCCCCGGAGATCGCGATCGTTTGGAAGAACCTCATCGCCGCAGGGCGCACGACGCTCCCGATCTTCCTGCTTCCGCTCGTGGCAACGCTGCTTCTCGCGGTCGTCGTCTGGTGGACCAACGACTTCGAGGGCGCGATGAACGTCGCGAGCGGCGTGCTCTTCGTGTTCGCAGGCTTCATCGGTGTCTTCGGCCCGATTCTGAGCCGGAACGACCTCCGGCTCGACTTCGAGAGGCTCGACGTGCTGCGCGCCTACCCGATCAGCGGCGCGCGAATGGTCGGCGCCCAGATCGCCTCGGCCGCGACGCTTGTCTGCGGCCTCGCCATCGGCGCCGCCCTGCTGGGCGCGCTCTGCTACTTCCCGGTCCGATCCGTCGAAGGGTGGAGCGCGATGGTCGCGTGGGGCCCGATGGTGCTCCTCCTGGCGATCCCGCTCACGACGGTGCAACTCCTCATCCACAACGGCTTCGTGATCCTGCTGCCCGGCTGGGCGAGCGTCTCCCGCGACGAGGCCCGCGGCATCGAGGGAACGGGACGCGGGATTCTCCTGCTGCTCAGCCAGCTGGTGTCGATGGGAGTGACGTTGATTCCGGCGGGGGCGGTGTTCCTTCTCGGTTTCTGGCTCTCGGGTCTCGGCCTCGCGTCGAATGTTGCCCGCGCGTGGGTCGGCGTCGTGCCCGCGGCAGTGGTCATTGTCGGGGAGATCGTCCTCGCAGTTCGATTCCTCGGAGCGCAGTACGAGCGCATCGACGTGTCGGACGACCTGCGCGTCACCGAAGCCTGAAACATCCGCGTGCTTCTGTTAGGATTCGGCTCACCGGAGACCCACTCGAACATGCAGAATCTCACCACGCTGGTGCTCCTTTCGTTCGCGTTCCTGCTTCTGCTGATCCTGATCGTTTCCTTCCGCTCGCGCGCGGTGGTCTTCTGCCAGTATCTGCACGCGATGACCGGCATTCAGCTCCAGCCGTCCGACGTCAAGCGCGTCTTCGCCGAAAACGGGAAAGACGGAGTCCGTCAGCTCTTCCTCGACCTGATCATCCGCGAAGACCTGAAGGAAGGGCCGCTGCAGATTCCAGAAGAGAAGTAAGGTCTGCGACGGTCGGTTGTGGCGCAGGCACTCCTGCCCGCGCGCGGCGCGGAGCGCCGCGTGTTCATCGACTCCCTTCAAGCAGGGGAGCTGTCGCCTGCGGCGACGCGCAGGCAAGAGTGCCTGCGCCACACACTCTCGTCGTTACAGTGCGAGCCACACGCTCTTCGTCTGCGTGTACTTGTCGAGCGCGTCGCGCCCCTGGTCGCGGCCGAAGCCCGACTCCTTGAAGCCTCCGAACGGAAGCGCCGGATCGTAGAGGTTGTACGAGTTGATCCAGACGGTTCCCGCCTTGATCGCGCGGGCGACGCGATGCGCCTTGGAGACGTCGCGCGTCCAGACGGCGGCCGCCAGCCCGTAAAGCGAATCGTTCCCCTTCTTCACGGCGTCGTCGACGTCGCTGAAGCGGAGCGTTGCGAGCACGGGGCCGAAGATCTCCTCGCGCGCGATCGTCATCGACGGCTCGACGCCGGTGAAGACGGTCGGCTGGACGAAGTAGCCCTTCCCCGTGCCGATGTCGGCGCGCGCGCCGCCCGCGACGACGGTCGCTCCCTCGCTCTTCCCCTTGTCGATGTATCCGAGGACCGACTCCATCTGCTTCTTCGAGACGATCGCGCCGAGGCGCGTCTTCGGATCGAGCGGATCTGCGGCGACCATCTTTGCGGCGCGGTCGCGGATCTTCTCGACGAGCGCGTCGTGGATCGAGTCCTCGACGAGCAGGCGCGAGCCCGCGGCGCAGACCTCGCCCTTGCCGTAGAAGATCGCGTTGAGCGCACCGCGCGCGGCGGCTTCGATGTCGGCGTCGGCGAAGACGATGTTCGGCGACTTGCCGCCGAGTTCGAGCGAGACCTTCTTGATCGACTTCGCGGCGCGCATCATGATCTCGCGCCCGACGACGGTGGAGCCGGTGAAGGCGATCGCGTCGACGCCCGGGTGGTCGACGAGCGCAGTGCCCGCGACGGTGCCCTTTCCCGGGACGATGTTGAGCACTCCGGGAGGGAGTCCCGCCTCGCGCGCGTACTCGGCGAACTTGAGGATCGAGAGCGAGGTGTTCTCCGCGGGCTTGAGGACGACGGTGTTGCCACAAGCGAGCGCCGGGGCGATCTTCCAGACCGCGAGCATCAGCGGGAAGTTCCACGGCGTGATCGCGCCGATGACGCCGAGCGGCTCGCGCAGCGTGTAGGTGAACGCGCCCTCCTGGATCGGGATCGTCTCGCCCGTCACCTTCCCCGACCATCCGGCGAAGTAGTAGAGACACTCGGCCGACGCGGGGACGTCGACGAACTGCGACTCGAAGATCGGCTTGCCGTTGTCGATCGTCTCGATGCGTCCGATCTCGGCGGCGCGCGAGGAGAGCATGTCGGCGAGCTTCCACATCACCTTCGCGCGGTCACGCGGCTTCATCTTCTGCCACGCGGAGCCGGGCCCGAGTTGCGCGCGCGCGGCCGCGACCGCGGCATCGATGTCGGCGGATTCCGCCGAGGCGACGTCGCAGATCGTCTCTTCGGTAGCCGGGTTCACGCTCGCGAACGTCGCGCCGCTCCGCGCGTCGACGAACTCGCCGTTGATGAAGAGCTGGTGCTGGATGGTCGTGTCTGACATCTGAGCCTCCTCGATTCGCCCTCTCCGTCGATCGTTCGAAGGGCCTGCGTCAACTCCGATGCGTCGGAGCATCGGGGTTCACGCCCGGATCTACAGGGAGCGGCGCCATTCTTTGGATTCGGCGAGAAAAAGTCAAAGAGCTCATCGTTCGGCGCCCACGAGGCTAGAATTGAGGCCGATGGGTGGGTACAAACCTCAGTCTCGTGACACCTCCGAGGCGATCGATCGCCTTCAATTCGAGCTGTTCCGAAAAATGTCGCTTGCAGAGCGCGTCGCAATCTTCCGGGGCGTCAACAACGCGATGCACCAACTGGCCCGGATCGGCATCAACCTGCGGTTCCCGGACGCCACACCCGAGGAGGTGTTCCTCCGCCTCGCAGCGACACGGCTCGATCGCGAGACGATGATCCGAGTCTATGACTGGGATCCCGAGGCGCACTCGCAATGACCAACCCCGATCTGCTCGCGCTCGCCGTTTCACTCGCGAGGGTATTCGACGAGCTCGGCATCCCCTACGTCGTGGGAGGATCGGTCGCCAGTGGAGTGCTGGGCGAGCCCCGATCCACGTACGATCTGGACATAATGCTGGAGCTTTCCGAGTCATCCGGGAGAATGCTGGTTGAGGCGCTCGCGACTGACTATTACATCGACGAATTGTCGGTGATCGATGCCGTGCGCCGCGAAAGCTCGTTCAATGTGATTCACCAGGCCACCGCGACGAAAGTCGATCTGTTCATCAGGGAGAACGCAGCCTTCGCCAGGCTGCAAATGGAACGTGCGATCTCCCTGGAGATTGAACCAGGAAAGCTCGTTCGGTTTTACTCTCCCGAGGATCTGGTCATTCGAAAGCTGATGTGGTTCCAGGCTGGAGCCGGCATCTCCGACAGGCAGTGGCGCGATGTCGTGGGTTTGCTCAAGACGAACCCTTCAGCGGATCTCGAGTACCTTACGCGCGCAGCACGAGAGCGAGGAGTCGACGCGCTTCTCGCTCTCGCGCTGCGAGAAGCGGGGATCGACGATTCCTCGATCGTCCCTTGAGAGAGCGCACACAACGAAATGAGGCGGCCTCGCGGCCGCCTCGGACTCGGGATTCTCGTTCGTTCGTATTACTTTCCTTCGAACTTCGGCGTCCGCTTGGTGACGTAGGCGTTGAGGCCTTCCTTCGCGTCGCTCGACTGGAAGAGCTGCTGCTGCAGCTCGCGCTCCAGCGTGAGCGCCGACTCGAACGGAAGCTCCCAGCCCGACTGCACCGAGCGCTTGATGCGGCCGACGGCCCTCGAGGCCTTGTTCGGCGGGCAGAAGCTGCGCGCGTAGTCCATCACGCGATCCCACCACTCCTTGCCGTTCTCTTCGGCCGGCCAGAGGTAGCTGACGATCCCCATCTCGACCGCGTCCTCGAACTCGAAGAGCCCGCCTTCGATCATCAGCTGGATCGACTTCGTCTTGCCCACGATGCGCGACAGGCGCTGCGTCCCGCCGGTGCCCGGAAGCACGCCGAGCGAAACCTCGGGGAGGCCCATCTTGCCGGCCCCCTTCTTCGCGATGCGCATGTCGGCCGCCATGGCGATCTCGAGGCCGCCGCCGACGCAGTGGCCGTTGATCGCGGCGATGACGAGCTTCGGCGTCTGCTCGAGGCGGCTCAGCGTCTCGTTCGCGTGGAGGCAGAAGTAGTACTTGAAGCCCGGGGTGACCTCCGAGAGCATCTTGATGTTGGCGCCGGCGGAGAAGAACTTCTCTCCCGCGCCGCGGAGCACGATCACGTGGACGCTGTCGTCCATGCGCGCCTCGAGGATCGCCGTGTCGAGCTCCTTGTTCATCTCGTAGGTATAGGTGTTCGCCGGCGGATCGTTCAACGCAATGATCGCGACCCCGTTTTCGACGCGGTAATCAACAAGAGTTCCCATGGTGGCTCCTCAAAAATCGTTAGTTGGCGTGAATTGTACGCGACGTGTCAAGAAGCAGGCTGGAGCTCAAAGGTCAGAGGTCAAAGCAGGCAGGCGAAAGGCGAGAGGCGATGAGCAGTCAACGGAGCCATGTGGAGTGCGAAAGCGCAGCTTTCGCCCTTCCTTGCCGAAGTGCAGCTTCGGCGGC
>JAMPYE010000244.1 GCA_023700825.1 Thermoanaerobaculia bacterium
CGTCACCATCGGCTGGATCGAAATCGTCACGGACGTGCCCGCCGAGGTCATCGGCCACCTCCTGCCGATCGGCGACGGCGGGATCGACACGCAGGCGTTCTGCCTTCCGGGAGATCTCGACCTCACCCCTGCCTCGCTCGCCGTCTCGACGCGAATCAACGGCGGAGGGACCGACTCACCCCCGGGGACGATCGTTCCCGACGGCGAGACGCTCGAGCTGACGTACGAAGTGACGAACCTCGGCGACTCCGCGATCGACTCGATCGTCGTCGAGGACAGCTGGGGCCTCGAAGTGAGCTGCCCCTCCTCGACGTTGCAGCCCGACGAGACGTTCGTCTGCACCGCGAGCTCGATCGCGGCGCCTTGCCGGAACGAGCACGTGGGCAGCGTGACCGCGCGCGCCGCCGATGGAACGCTGATCCGCGCGCGCGACGCGGCCTGGTATCTCGGCACGGTGATCGCGAAGATCTCGATCGAGTCCGCGGTCGACGGCAATGACGCGGACCTCCAGCCTGGGCCAACTGTCCCGGAAGGCACGCCGCTCTCCATCACCTACGTGATCACGAATACGGGCGAAGCGGCACTGAGCGATCTCGAGGTGACGGGCGGCGCCGGCGCGACGGTGGCTTGCCCGGGCACGTCGCTCGCGCGGGGCGCGACGATGCAGTGCACGGCGACGATCGTCGCGACTCGCGGCCAGCAGGACCTCATGCCGACCGTGAGGGCGACCTCGCCCTGCCGCCGGATCGAGGCATCCGATCCGCTGCACTACTTCGGACGCGCGGTCGAGCCCGCGATTCAACTCGTCAAGACGGTCAACGGTGTCGACGCGAACACTCCGCCCGGCCCTTCAATCGCCGTCGGGCAAATGATCGAGTTTCGCTTCATCGTCACGAATGTCGGCACCGAGGCGCTGAACAGCGTTCGCGTGGTCGACGACAAGGTCGCCATCATCGACTGCCCGAAAGGAGCTCTCGAGCCCGGCGAGTCGATGACCTGCATGGGGCAGGCGATCGCGCTCCCTTGCCCGCAGGCGAATCTCGCGACCGCGTTCGGCTCCGCCCTCCTGGGTGGAGACGTGAGCGACGACGACGTGGCGCATTACTTCGGAGGGCTGAACCCTGCGATCGATCTCGAGCTGCTCGTCAACGGGTTCGATGCGGACGTCGCGCCGGGTCAGCCGCTCGGCGTTGGAGTGCCGCTGCAGCTCTCGTACGTCGTGACGAACGTCGGTGACCTCGCCCTCGGTTCCGTCGCGGTCACCGACGACGTCGGGCTCACGGTGACCTGCCCGAAGACGACGCTGCAGCCGGGCGAGTCGATGACCTGTACCGCGGCCGGAACCGCGCTCGCCGGACCGCACGTGCACCAGGGAAGCGTCACCGGAACGCCGGCCTGCGGTGGCAACGTCACCGACACCGACCCGGCACATTACAACGGCCTGACGGCCGGGATGACGCTCGAGCTGCTCGTCAACGGCGAGGACGCCGACGACCCGCCGGGGCCGATCGTCCTGGCTGGCGACCAGTTGCAGTGGACGTTCGTCTCGAGCAACACCGGTTCCGCACCGCTGGCGTCGGTCGTCGTGACGCTCGCTGGAGTGACGCCCGCCGTCTGCCCGAAGACGAGCCTTGCTCCGGGAGAGTCGATGACCTGCACGCTTCAGAGCATCGCGCAAGCGGGAAACAATCCTCTATACGGGACCGCGACTGCCTCGGACGGGATCGGCGGTTTCGTGACCTCCACCGACTACGCGAACTACTTCGCGTACGACGCGCTGATTGCCCTGGAGACGCGGGTGAACGGTCAGGACGCGGACACGCCACCCGGCGCCTCGATCCTCGTTGGGACATCGGTGAGCTGGACCTACGCCGTCACGAATGCGGGTGACATCAGCCTCACGAGCGTCGCGGTGACGGACAGCGCAGCAGCGGTCGTGACGTGCCCGAAGACGTCTCTCGCACCGGGTGAATCGATGACCTGCACGGCGTCGGGCACCGCCGTCCTCGGTCTCCATACGAACATCGGAACGGTGACGGGGACGGCGCTGGGAAAGTCGATCGGGGCATCGGATCCGGCCAGCTACACGGGGTTCAGCGCCTACCAGGGCTGCGTGCCAGGCTACTGGAGGAATCACACCGACAGCTGGCCGCCGACCGGGTACAGCCCGTCACAGACGGTCCAGTCGATGTTCAGCGACGCGTGGCGGTATTCCTACATCGGTCCGGCCTCGCTCCTGCAGGCGATGGGGTTCGCCGGAGGGCCGGGCGTGGATGGCGCGGCAGAGATCGTGCTTCGGGCGGGCGTAGCCGCCGCGCTCAATGCCGCGCATCCGAGCGTGAACTACCCGAGGACTCTGTCGGCGGTCATCGGGCAGGTCAATACGGCGCTGGTATCGTGGAACCGCGACTCCATGCTCGCACTCGCGGCAGCGCTCGACGCGGACAACAATCTGGGGTGTCCCTTGAATTGAGCGTGATGAGCGCCTGCTGACGCGGCTCCGCAGGTCGCGTGGAGCGCGGAAGCTCACGCTTCCGCCGAGGAAGGGCGCAAGCTGCGCTTGCGCACTCCACATGGGGCCCGTTCCCTTCGCTACAAGGTATCCCCCTCGATCTAGTATCCTTACGCCACGTGTCTCCGCCCGCCGATGCCGGGCCGGGGCCGATGATTCGGAAAGGCCACTCTCCATGTCTCCCACACCCAATTACGGCACGAATATCGTCTTCATCGAGGAACTGTACGAGAAGTACAGGATCGACCCCGCTTCGGTCAGCGAGAGCTGGCGCGAGTTCTTCGCGGACTACGCCCCCGCGGACGAGGCCCCGGCGTCCGCGCCGGCCGCGCCGTCAGCGGCAGTTCCCCCGCCGCAGCCTGCGGCCCCGGTCGCTTCGACGATGACGGCGGCCGCGCCGAAGTCGCCGACTGCGCCGGCTCCCGGAGTTGCGCCCGAACAGATCGTCCCGCTCCGCGGCGCGGCGTCGAAGATCGTCTCGAACATGGAAGCCTCGCTCGAGATGCCGACGGCGACGACGCTTCGCGTGATCCCGGTGAAGGCGCTCGAGGAGAACCGCCGGATCATCAACAACCACCTGACGCTGATCGGCCAGAACAAGGCGTCGTACACGCACGTCATCGCCTGGGCGCTCATTCGCGCGCTCAAGGAGATGCCGCGGATGAACGCCTGCTACGCCGAGATCGACGGGCAGCCAGCGCGCATCGACCAGCCCGACATCAACTTCGGCTTGGCGATCGACCTCGAGAAGAAGGACGGCTCGCGCTCGCTCCTCGTCCCGAACATCAAGAAGGCGAACACGCTCGACTTCTCGCAGTTCCTCAAGGCGTACAACGACCTGATCAAGCGCGCCCGCGGCGGCCAGCTCGGCGTACCCGACTTCGAGGGAACGACCGTGTCGCTGACGAACCCCGGGACGCTCGGAACGATCTCGTCGATCCCGCGCCTCATGCGCACGCAGGGCTGCATCATCGCCACGGGGCAGATCGACGTTCCCGCCGAATACTCCGCCACCGATCCTCAGGTGCTCGCCGAGCTCGGCGTCTCGAAGGTCATGACGATCACGAGCACGTACGACCACCGCATCATCCAGGGAGCCGAGTCGGGCGCCTTTCTCGCCCGCGTCCACAATCTCCTCCTCGGAGCCGACAACTTCTACGACGAGCTCTTCCGCGATCTGCGCATCCCGTACGAACCGATGCGCTGGTCGCGCGACCGCAAGCGCTCGCTCGAAGGCGGGCGCCGCTCGGACGAAGACATGTCGCGCGAGGCGGGCGTTCTCTCGATGATCAACGCCTACCGCGTCCGCGGCCACCTGCTCGCCGACCTCGACCCGCTCGAGTACAAGGTCGGACAGCACGCGGAGCTCAACCCCGCCTACTATGGCCTGACGCTCTGGGACCTCGACCGCGACTTCGTCGCCGGCGGCCTCTGCGGACGGATGAGCGCGTCGCTCCGCGAGATCCTCGACACGCTGCGCGAGACGTACTGCGGCAAGCTCGCCCCCGAGTACATGTTCATCCAGGACCCGGTGCAGAAGCGCTGGCTCCAGGACCGGATGGAGCCGCTGCGCAACAGCGCGCCGCTGGAGGCGCCGGTCAAGCGCCGGATCCTCAAGAAGCTCAACGACTCCGAGGTCTTCGAGAAGTTTCTTCACACGAAGTACGTCGGCCACAAGCGCTTCTCGCTCGAGGGCGCGGAGACACTCGTGCCGATGCTCGACCACGGCCTGACGCTCGCCGCGCTCGACGGCGTCGAAGAAGTCGTCATCGGCATGGCTCACCGGGGCCGCCTCAACGTCCTCGCGACGATCATGGGCAAGGAGTACGAGAAGATCTTCTCGGAGTTCGAGGGCGACATCGACGAGAACACCGCCCAGGGCTCCGGTGACGTGAAGTACCACCTCGGCGCGACCGGCACGCACGTCGCGCCAGACGGCCGCACGGTCATCCTCACGCTCGCGTCGAACCCGAGCCACCTCGAAGCGGTCGACCCGGTCGTCGAAGGCATGGCGCGCGCGAAACAGAAGCTCCTCCGCGACACGCAGCAGAAGCGCGTGGTGCCGATCCTGCTCCACGGCGACGCGGCATTCGCCGGCCAGGGCGTGGTCGCCGAGACGCTATCGATGTCGCAGCTCAAGGGTTACACCTCGGGCGGCACGATCCACCTCGTCATCAACAACCAGATCGGCTTTACGACGGGCCCCGAATCGGCGCGGTCGTCGGTCTACTCGACCGAAATCGCGAAGATGATCATGGCGCCGATCTTCCACGTGAACGGCGACGACCCCGAGGCGTGCGTCCGCGCGATGAGCCTCGCGTTCGCATTCCGCCAGCGGTTCCAGAAGGATGTCGTCATCGACATGGTCTGCTACCGACGGCACGGGCACAACGAAGGCGACGACCCGTCGCTCACGCAGCCGAAGATGTACAAGCTGATCAAGGAGCACCGCTCGGTGCGGAAGCTCTACACCGAGGCGCTGCTGCGAAAGGGCGATCTGCAGCCAGACGAGGCCGAGCAGTGGCTCGACGCGTTCCGCAACCAGCTGCAGGAAGCTTTCGATCACATGCAGCAGACCTCGGACGCCACGCCACCTGCGCCGGCGAAGCACGACGCGCTTTGGACCGACGAGGAAGTCACCGGCAACCAGGACGTGCTCTCGGCCGACACGGGTATCACCCCCGGGACGATCGCCGCAGTCGGCCGCGCGATCAGCACGCCGAAGGAAGGCTTCCACGTTCATCCGAAGGTGAAGGGAATCCTCGAGAAGCGCGGCCGGATGGCGGAAGGCACGGAGAAGATCGACTGGGCGTTCGCCGAGACGATGGCGTTCGGGTCGATCCTCCACGACGGCCACTGCGTCCGCCTCAGCGGGCAGGACGTCGGCCGCGGCACCTTCTCGCACCGTCATGCGGTGCTGCACGACTACACGACGGGAGAGCCGTACATTCCGCTCAACGCGCTCGCGAAGAACTTCCCGATCGTGGAGCCGGAGCGCGGGCCGGACGGAAAGCGCGTGCTCGACCCCGCGACTACGCCAGTCTATTTCTCGGTCTACGACTCGCTGCTGTCGGAGTACGGCGTGCTCGGCTTCGAGTACGGCTACTCGGTCGCCGATCCGTCGACGCTGGTGGTCTGGGAAGCGCAGTTCGGCGATTTCATGAACGGCGCGCAGATCATCATCGATCAGTTCCTCTCGAGCGCCGAGGAGAAGTGGTCACAGCACTCGGGCCTGGTGATGCTGCTGCCTCACGGCTTCGAAGGACAGGGGCCGGAGCACTCGAGCGCGCGCCTCGAGCGCTTCCTCACGCTCTGCGCCGAAGGGAACATGCAGGTGATGAACCTGACGACGCCGGCGCAGTACTTCCACGCGCTGCGACGGCAGATGGTGAACGACCCGCGCAAGCCGCTGGTGATCATGACGCCGAAGTCGCTTCTGCGGCATCCGGCGGCGGTGTCGAGCGTCGAGGAGCTGAGCCGCGGCCGCCTCGAGCCGGTGCTCGACGATCCGTATTTCGCCGAGGCGTCGAAGCGGAACGCCGTGGAGCGCATCGTGCTGGTGTCGGGCAAGCTCTACTACGACCTGAAGAGCGCGCGCGACGCGAAGAACGACGACAGGATCGCGATCGTGCGGCTCGAGCAGTTCTACCCCTTCCCGCGCCGCGCGCTGCAGAACATCTTCGGCTCGTACCCGAACGCGCAGGAGATCTTCTGGGTCCAGGAGGAGCCGCGCAACATGGGAGGCTGGAACTTCATCCACCACCGGATCGAGGCAGTCCTCGGTGGCCGCAAGATCACCTACTACGGCCGCCCCATCGCGGCCTCCCCCGCAACCGGCCACCACGCCCGTCACGAGCAGCAGCACGAAGCCCTGATCGAGCACGCGTTAGGGCTGAAGGGGTGAGGAGATGTGGAGTGCGCAAGCAAAGCTTGCGCCCTGACTCGCGGAAGCAAAGCTCCCGCTCCCTGGTGCAGTGCGTGGGATCATGTCACTCGCCGAGGGTACCTCGGAAGTCACGTCCTAATTCAGGACTCTACATTCCGTAGAATCAATTCTGGATGGTTCTGAATTCGCGATAAAGCTGGCAGGCGCGGGGCGATTTGGAGTGCGGAAGCGACGCTCCCGCTGTCACTCGC
>JAMPYE010000245.1 GCA_023700825.1 Thermoanaerobaculia bacterium
CGTGATGCCGTCGGTGCCGCTCAATCCCGGCGAGTATCGCCTCTTCGTGTACATCGGGGACGGCGAGGCGTTGCACCTGCACGACCGGGTGGAACTGTCCTTCTCGATCCGCGGGAAGGGCGATCCCGGGACGCTCTTCGAAGTCGAGCGGGAGTGGCGAATCTCCCGCGTCGACGATTGAGCCGCGACAGGCGAGTGCGTCCGTCGACTGAGCTCCCCGCCCGGCATTACAATGCACGCCCATGGAAGACCAGTCGTTCGAAGAGTGGCTCGAAGATTTCGCGACCGGGACGTTTCCCGACGGCGAGCTCGAGGAGATCGGCTCCGGAGTCCGTCACGCGAGTGAGATCGACGTGAAGAATCTCGTCCGCGAGGTTCAGTTCCTCCGCGCGCTCACGCGCAGGCTCCACGCGCGCCTCGGCGAGCTCGGCGACGGCGACAGCCCCCTGTCCCGCTACACGTCCCTCGTGATCGAGGGCGTGCGGCCCGACGCGGAGTAGTTCGCGACTCCGGACTGCGCCGATCGCGGGAGGCGCTGCGGAGTTGCTGGCCCGCGTCTCGCCTGTAGCGAACATTCCTCATCCAAACGAGAAGAGGGCCGGGTTTCCCCGGCCCTCTTCTCGTTGTTTGACGTCGGGGCGCGCTTAGTTGCCCGACCAGAGAGTCTCGGTGCCGGGAACGTACTTCGGGCCGATCTTCACGTCGCCGTCGGCTGTCGAGGTCACGCCAACGAACCCCTGGCAACCGTTGCCAATGAAGGCCGCGTCGAAGTCAACGCCGTAGCGGCCGCCACCGGTCATTCGGATCTGGACCCAGTTCTGCGACGGACGCGTGATGAACTCGGCGTGCTGCAGGTTCATGTACATCCATCCGCCCGGATCGGACGAGTCGGAGTCGGGCGGGAAGATCGGCGAACTCAGGTTGACGAGCTGCGTCTCCGAGAGACCGAACTCTTCGTCGAGGCAGGGCGAGACCTGGCAGCCGAAGCTCGTGGTCGTCGGGTTCTCACGCTCGTCGAAGCGAACGAATTCGACGTACGGGAACGCGGCGTTGCGACTGATCGTGGCGCACGCGGCATTGGTGGTCACACCTTCACGCCAGATGACGAATTCGGTGTCGAAGCCAGCAGCCGTACCGGGCTCGATGTAGCGGGCCGCGAAGAGTCCCGGAAGCGGGAGACGGCGATCGGTCGTCAGGAAGCCGGCCTGGTAACGCTGGTAGAACGACGAGGTCAGGGTGGTGGCGCCGAGGAAGGGGCTGCCGCCCGGAATCGCCGCGATGTGAACGAGCGGGTTGCCGCCCGAGTAGCCTTCCGCGTCATTGAGACGGACGTAGTCGCCAATCAGCAGGTTCTCGTGGCGGATTTCTCCGGCTGCGCCGAAGTAGCCGGGATCGGTCGGCAGCGACTGCGAGCAGACGTGAGTCGTGTCGATCGTGATGTAGCCGATATAGCCGTCGCTTTCGTCAGCAACCTGAGGACAGTTGATCGCGCCGATCGAGAACGGACCGCCGGTCAGCGCGCTCTGGATCGCCGGAAGCAGGAAGCCCGGGATCGCGCCATTGCCCCCCTGAGCGCTGTCGCAGGACGGGGTCATCCCGGTGTTGTACGGCGCCTCGATCCAGGTTCCACCACGGGTCGAGCGAACGCCGCGAGGCGACGTCGCGGTGTTCCGCGCCGTGTTCGGGATGTTGCCGTTCACGAGCAGGTCTCGAAGCGACATCGACTGGACGTCGTAGCCCGTGAGGAAGATGTTGAAGTCGAGGACCGGGTACGACCAGTTCGACCACACCGTGACGTGGGCGACGATCGAAGTGTCGGACACGTTGGTGATGGTGACGAGCGTGTTCTCGCCGAGCCCCGAGGGATCGATCTCGAAGTACGGGAGCAGCAGCGTCGCTGCCGGTGTCCCTGTCGTGATGTCGCACGTGTCGTAGTCGCTCAAGGTCGGCGGGCCAAGAAGCGGGTCCCCGGGAACCGCGGGAACCGCCGCAAGCGCGCATACCGTGACGTCGTTCGAGTCGAGCGTCACCGATCCGCTAAGTGCCAGCAGCCTGCCATTCACATCGGAGCCGGAGACCAGGGTGATGCTGGCCATTGCCAGAATGTTGCCTACCAGCGAAGTGCCGCTGCCGAGGATGGCGGAACTCCCGACCTGCCAAAAGACATTGCAGTTCTGGCCGCTGTTGATGACGGTGGCCGACGACCCGCTCGCCGTAGTCAGTGTGCTTCCAATCTGGAAAATGAACACAGCATCGGGATCGCCCTGAGCGTCGAGCACGAGGGCACCGGTCAATTGAGCCGACGTGTCGAAACAATAAACGCCCGCAGTGAGCGGCGAAGCAGTACCGAGGTCAATGCCCGTCAGATTGGTGCCGCATGGCGTGACTATTGGATTAGCGAGAATGTCGTAGGCCGCCGTGGCGTCGACCTGGGCCTGCAGGGCGACACCGTCCGCAGAGTGAGACGTCCCGATGACGAGCCCGGGCGGGAAGCCGGTGATCGAAGTACCGGGGCTCACTCCCAGGTCACCAATGATGACGGATGGACCGACGTTGGTCACCGTCTGGTCTCCGAGAACGGCGAAACCCGTCGCCGTGCCCAGCGTAGGCGCCTGCGCCCAGGCGGGTGATGCGGCGATGGCGCACGCGACCAGGGCAGCGCTGAAAAGCAGATTCGAGATGATTCGTTTCATGGCCAAGTTCCTCTTGTCTTCCAGAAGGTCTGCCGTCGGCATCGACCCGCCGTCGCGCACGTGTCGTCACCGGTAGATTTGATTCGACGCGCAATCCGGGGTCAGTTCATAGTGCGAATGCAGTGATCCGACGAAGTTATCGCTCTCGCCAGACTAGACGGACGAGGGGAGGCCGAACAGAGCAGTTATTCCGGATGTCCTGGCACGTGAACCGGGTAGAAACTACCTGGTCGGCCGAGGAATGCCTCGGGCAGCCGATCCGCCGGACCAGAGGGGGCGGCCGGCGGGAGCGGTTTTCGGAGAGTCCGTGCAACGACGCGGCGTTGTGTGTCGTCGGCCGATGAAGGTCGTCGAGCGATGCAGGACTGATACGAAGACGTGTGGTGGAGGACAGGCGAGATCGGAGTGCGAAAGGCGATCAGAGCCGTTTGGATTCGAGTGTCGAGTCCTTGTCGGTTCGCGTGCCGATCTTGATCGCGGTCGAAAGGCGGACGACTCCGTCGGCGTGCAAAGTTTCGTGAATCCGTTTCACGGCGTCGAGAATGGCGGCCATCTCTCCCTCGACATTGGTGCCGTAGGCGTGCTCTTCGATCTTGAATCCGGAGTCGACCAGGATCTGGCGGGCGCGCCTGACCTGGTCGCGCACCGTGACGCCGACGCCGATCGGAATGACCTGGATCTCCGCGAGAGCTTTCATGCGGTCAATCTACCGCGGTTTGCGCAATGGCGCGAGAGGGGCAGCCGGTACGGAGCACATCGAACGCAGAATGCAGAAAGCCTGGCCGGGGCAAGGCGCGTTTCTGAATTCACCGTTCTGCATTCTGCATTCATTGTTTTCAACCCGGGCTCTTGACACAACCTGCAACAGTCCCTAATCTCGCCCGCAGCAGAACCCATGAACACGACCGTCGGCAGCGCTCGCTATTACTACTGGCACAAGGCCCAACCGGGACTTTGCCGGGTAGCGTGCTGCTGAACGAAAAGCACACAAACCTCGAAAAGCCCCGGCGATGCCGGGGCTTTTCGTTTTTGGCGGGAACGATGAAACGAGACACATGCAGTCACGGTCGGGAAAGTCGCCGCGTCGTCGTGGCGGTCGACGTGCACGGTGCGCCCGGGAAGGCCGGGACGGGGTTCCAGCGATGATCGTGCCGGCAAAACGAGTCGCCACCGTCAGTGAGTACTACTTCTCGCGAAAGCTCGCCGAGGTACGGCGCCTCGACCAGGACGAGCCGCGCGTGATCAACCTCGGTATCGGAAGCCCCGATCTCGCGCCCCATCCGTCCGTGGTCGAGGTTCTCTCCGACTCCGCCCGAAGCGGCTCGGCGCACGGATACCAGAGCTACAGGGGAATCCCCGAGCTGCGCCGCGCGATCGCGAAATTCAGTCGCGATACCTATGGCGTCGAGCTCGATCCGGAGACGATGGTCCTTCCGCTCATGGGGTCGAAGGAAGGGATCATGCACGTCTCGATGGCGTTCCTCGACGACGGCGACGAGGTCCTCCTGCCCGATCCCGGTTACCCGACCTACGCATCCGCCGCGAAGCTGGCCGGTGCGACGCCGCGCACCTACGCGATCGGGGAAGGGCCGGGCGACGCGATCGA
The DNA here is from genome assembly GCA_023700825.1 of Thermoanaerobaculia bacterium. GTDB lineage: Bacteria > Acidobacteriota > Thermoanaerobaculia > Gp7-AA8 > Gp7-AA8 > JACPDH01. Next base: position 4,300 of record JAMPYE010000245.1, read on the forward strand.
CCTCGAGGCGCTCGAGCGGCGGGACCTGTCGCGTGTGAAGCTGATGTGGGTGAACTTCCCGCACATGCCGACCGGGCGCGTGGCTTCGGCGGGCGAGTTGCAGCGCGTCGTCGAGCTCGCGCGAAGGCATCGGTTCCTCGTCGTCAACGACAACCCGTACAGCCTCATCCTCAACGACTCCCCGCGCAGCATCCTTGCCGCCCGGGGCGCGGACGAGGTCGCGCTCGAGCTCAACTCGCTCAGCAAGTCGCACAACATGGCGGGATGGCGCATCGGCTGGGTCGCCGGGAGCGGCGAGCACCTCGACGCGGTGCTCCGCGTGAAGAGCAACATGGACTCGGGGATGTTCCTGCCGATGCAGCTTGCCGCCGCGAAGGCGCTGGAGAGCCGGGGCGAGTGGTTCGCCTCGCTGAACGCGACCTACGCGGAGCGCAGGCGCCACGCGGCGGAGCTCGTTCGTGCGTTAGGCTGCGGCGAGGTCGAGCCTCGCCCGGGCCTCTTCGTCTGGGCCAAGGCGCCGGACGCGGTCGGCGACGTCGAGGCGTGGCTCGACGAGATCCTGCACGCGACGAAAGTGTTTCTCGTTCCGGGCTTCGTCTTCGGCGAGGCGGGGCGCCGGCACGTGAGGGTTTCGCTCTGCCGCCCGGCCGAGGCGATCGCGGAGGCTCGCGATCGGGTGGCGGCATTCATGGCGGCACGGCTCGAAGGGGGCGCGCGGACGGCCGTTGCCGCGCGAAGAGACGCATGAAGACCGCGATCGTGGGAGTCGGGCTCATCGGCGGATCGATCGCGATCGATCTGCGCCGCGCCGGATTCTCGTCGCGGCTGGCCGGCGTCGAGTCGAGCGCGCGCCACGCGCGGCTCGCCCTCGAGTCCGGGCTCGTCGACGAGGTCGAGTCACTGGAAGAGGCGGTCGCGGCCGCCGACGTGGTGATCCTCGCCGTCCCCGTCGACGCGATCCGCGCCGTCGCCCCCGCGGTGCTCGACCTCGCCGGCAAAGGCGCGGTCGTCATCGACACCGGATCGACGAAGGCGTCGGTCTGTGCCGCCGTCGCGGGGCACGGAAAGCGCGGGCAGTTCGTCGCCGCGCACCCGATCGCCGGCACGGAGAACTCCGGCCCGCTCGCGGCGCTCGCGGGGCTGTTCCGGGGCAAAGTCAACATCATCTGCGAGCGCGAGCGATCGGCGGCGCACGCGCTCTCCACGGCGGAGAGCGTGTTCGAGCGGCTCGGAATGAGGACGATCTTCATGGACGCCGAGGAGCACGACCTGCACCTTGCCTACGTCTCGCACCTCTCGCACGTCAGCGCGTTCCTGCTGGGGCAGACGGTGCTCGACATCGAGAAGAGCGAGGAGAACATCTTCGACCTGGCGGGGAGCGGCTTTGCCTCGACGGTGCGTCTCGCGAAGAGCTCGCCGGCGATGTGGGTTCCGATCTTCGAGCAGAACTCGACACACCTGCTGCGCGCGCTCGACGAGTACATCGCGCATCTCGCGACGTTCCGCCGAGCGCTCGCCGACCACGACACCGACGCGCTCGCGGCGATCACCGCGAGGGCGAACGACATCCGGCGCGTCCTCGACGCCCTCGGCGAGCGCGCCACCGCCGGCGACCTGCGCCCGGCGGGCGCGGCAGCGACGACCTCGATCGATAATTCGCCAGCACTCCAGGGAGGCCAGCCATGACACCTGCCATCCAACCGCAAACCCCGTCGAACTGGATTCCGGGCACGAGGCCCTTCGTCATCGGAGGTCCGTGCAGCGCCGAGACCGAGACGCAGACGGTCGAGACCGCGCGCCAGCTCCAGGCCACCGGGCGGATCCACGCCCTGCGCGCGGGAATCTGGAAGCCGCGCACCCGGCCGGGACAGTACGAGGGGGCGGGTGAGCCCGCCCTGGCATGGCTCCGGCGGGCGAAGGAGGAGACGGGGCTGCCCATCACGACCGAGGTCGCCAACGCGGGCCACGTCGAGGCGTGCCTGGCGGCGGGGGTCGACTTCCTCTGGGTCGGCGCGCGGACGACAGTGAACCCCTTCTCCGTCCAGGAGATCGCCGACGCGCTGCGCGGGGTCGACGTGCCGGTGTTCGTGAAGAACCCGGTCAGCCCCGACCTGGAGCTCTGGATCGGTGCGCTCGAGCGCTTCGACAGGGCCGGGATCACGAAGTTAGGCGCGATTCACCGCGGCTTCTCGTCGTTCGACAAGGGGCCGTTCCGCAACGCGCCGCTCTGGGACATCCCGATCGAGCTGAAGACGCGGGTACCGACGCTGCCGATCCTCTGCGACCCCAGCCACATCTGCGGCAATCGCGAGCTGATCCCGTTCGTCGCGCAG
>JAMPYE010000246.1 GCA_023700825.1 Thermoanaerobaculia bacterium
GATTTGAAAACCGGGGCGGCGACGGTGCGACAAGGAAGTCGGCGCCCTCTGCCTTTCAAATCCGAAATCCGAAATCGAAAAGGCGGGCCCGCGGGCCCGCCTTTTCGCTCGAATCTCTGGTTTCAGCGCTTACCGTCTGCGCGAGGAGTAGCAGTCGCGACAGTAGACCGGCTTACCGCTCACCGGCTGGAAGGGAACTTCCGTCTGGGCGCCGCAACTGGCGCAGACCACCGAGAACATCGCGCGATCGCCGCGGCCACCGCCGCCGCCACCACCACGCTCGCCGCCGGTCTTGCGCTTCTCGCGGCAGTTCTTGCAGCGCTTCGGCTCGTTCGTAAATCCACGCTCCGCGTAAAAGGCCTGTTCGTTCCGGGTGAACACGAAAGTGCTGCCGCAGTCGACGCAGCTCAAATTCCTGTCTTGGAATTCCATGGAAATGACTTCTCCTGATAGTTGAGGAAAGAGATACCTCGGGTCATGTGGATTGAACTGCCGCAGCCTCTGCGCGGGCGGGGTGCCGCGGTGTAGCCCCGCATTTCACGATCTGATGAACACGCCGTCTGGCTGGGTCTCACCCCTTCCGCCCCGACCCGTGGACGACTGCTCAGATCGGAGAAAAAGCCGGAATTTTTCACGTCATTGTGACATGGGCCCGAAATTCTGGCAATGTGGAACCTCGGAGGGGGGCTCCCCCGTCCTCAGGCAGGAAAGGACCCTCGATGATTCGGATCGGCCCGGCAGGTTGGAGCTACGACGACTGGAACGGCGTCGTCTATCCTGCCGGCACGCGCAAGTTCGACCCGCTCGAGTATCTGGCCCGCTATTTCGACACGATCGAAGTGAACTCCTCCTTCTATCGCACCCCGCCGCCGACCCACTCGAAGAGCTGGGTGCGTCGCGTGGCCGCGAACCCCGACTTCCGTTTCACGACCAAGCTTTTCAAGGGATTCACTCACGACGCCAGCTTCCCTCCCACAGCGGAGGTGGCTGCCTTCCGGCACTATCTCGAGCCGCTCGCCGAGGAGGGGCGGCTCGGTGCGGTCCTTGCGCAGTACCCCTGGAGCTTCCGCAACACCGAGTCGGCCGTCCATCGCATCAGCGAGACCGCCGAGGCGCTCGCGCCCTATCCGATCGTGGTCGAGGTCCGGCACGGCGGCTTCGATGACACGCACTTCTTTGCTCTTCTCGAGCGGCTCGGCGTCGGCTTCGCGAACATCGATCAACCGGTGATCGGCGAATCTCTCGCCCCGACCACCGTCGCGACCGCGCCGACGCGCTACGTCCGTTTCCACGGCCGCAACTACGAGAAATGGTTCCATCACGAAGAGGCGTGGGAGCGCTACGACTACCTCTACTCCGAAGAGGAGCTCGAGCCGTGGGCGCGCACCGTGACCGACCTCGCGCAGCAGGGCGACGTCTACGTGATCACGAACAACCACTTCCGCGGCCAGGCGATCATCAACGCCCTCGACCTCCGCCGCGCCGTCGGGCAACCGGTGGACGTGCCGGCACCGCTCGCGGAGCATTACGGGGCGCGGGTCGGGCGCGAGCCGTAGCTGCACGAAGGCGAAAGGCGACAGGCGAGAGGCGATCAGCAGGCTCAGATGGGGTGCGAAAGCAAAGCTTTCGCGGCGGCGCGCAGCGCCACGATCTTCATTCGGCGCACCTGAACGGGCGACGCACCGCGTCGCCCCTACGCGACCAGCCGCCTGCTCATCGCCTCGTCGCCTCTCGCCTTTCGCCTGCTTTGACCTCTGACCTCTGACCTTTGACCTGCTCCTCGCCTTTCGCCTCTCGCCTTTAGCCTCCTTTCGTACAGAATGCTCCCCATGAAACGCCGCATCGTCGGCACGGCCGGCCACATCGACCACGGTAAGACTTCGCTCGTCCGCGCGCTGACCGGGATCGACTGCGACCGCCTGCCCGAGGAGAAGCGCCGCGGCATCACGATCGACCTCGGCTTCGCGCACTGGATCTCCGGCGATCTGCAGATCGGCTTCGTCGACGTTCCGGGGCACGAGAAATTCGTCAAGCACATGCTCGCAGGAGTCGGCGGGATCGACTGTGCGCTGCTCGTCGTTGCCGCGGACGAGTCAGTGATGCCGCAGACGCGCGAACACCTCGCGATCTGCGAGCTGCTCCGCATCCCGACCGGCGTGGTCGCGCTGACGAAAGCGGATCTCGTCGAGCCGGAGATCCTCGATCTCGTTCGTCTCGAGGTCGAGGAGCTCGTGCGCGGCACCTTCCTCGAAGGAAAGCCGCTCGTCGCGGTGAGCAGCGTTTCGGGCGCCGGCCTCGACGAGCTTCGCGACGTGTTGCAGCGCACCGTCGAGGAAGTCGACGACCGCGACGCGAGCGCGCGCGCTTTCCGGCTTCCGGTCGATCGCGTCTTCACGATGAAAGGCTTCGGCACCGTCGTGACCGGCACGACCGTCAGCGGCTCGCTCACCGTCGACGAGCCGCTCGAGATCCTCCCGTCGGGCACGCTCACGCGCGCGCGCCGCATTCACGTGCACGGCGAGGCGCGAGAGAGAGCTTCCGCCGGCGAGCGCACTTCGGTGAACCTCGCCGACGTCGCGCTCGACGCGATCGCCCGCGGCGAACAGCTGGTCCGTCCCGGCACGCTCGGTACGACCAGGATCGTCACCACCGAGCTCGAACTCCTCCCCGACGCGCGCCCGCTCGCCGACCAGACGCGCGTGCGCTTCCACCACTTCTCTTCGGAGTTGCTCGGATCGATCCGCATCCTCGCCTCGTCGGCGAGGGAGATCGCTCCCGGCTCGAAGGCCTTCGTCCAGATCCGGCTCGAGTCGCCCGTATGCGCCGTCGCCGGCGACCGCTTCGTGATCCGGCGCTACTCACCGCCGCTCACCATCGGCGGCGGCAGGATTCTCGATCCCGCGCTCCCCAGGCTCAGCCGGACGACCCGTCACGAGATCCTCTCGACGCTCGCGAGCGGCTCCCCCGCCGACAGGCTCCAGCTTCTCGCCCGGCTCGGCGGGACCGAGGGCATCTCGCTTCGGGACGTCGAGAGCCGCTGGGGTCTCACTCGCGAGCGCGTCGTCGCTTCACTCGGCCACGAAACGCTGGACGACCTCGTCACGCTCGGCGAAGGCACCGAGCTGCGCTGGATTCACTCGGAACGGATTGCCGGACTCCGGAAGGCGACGATGGAGTTCCTGGCGTCGTACTTCGAGCAGAATCGCACCGCAGCCGCGGTTCCGAAGAGCGAGCTGTTGCAGCAGATCCTGCCTCGCGTCACGGACCCCGCGCTGACGGCGTTCGTTCTCGCCGACCTTCAGCGCGAGAAGATCGTCGTCGTCGAGGGCGACCAGGTCGACGTCCCCGGACGCTCGAAGCGACTCTCGGGCATCGAAGGCGACCTCGCACGGACCATCGAGTCGCGCTATCTCGAGGGAGGGCTCCAGCCGCCTCCCGTCTCCGTGCTGATCCAGACGATTCACCAGAAGCCGAAGGTCATCGAAGGGGTGGTCGCCTACCTCGTGAAGACGGGCGTGATCATCAAGCTCGCCGACATCGTCCTCGTCCACAAGGACGCGGTGGCCGAGGCCCGGGCCGAGCTCGCGAAACACAAGGGGGAGACGATCGACGTCGGCTGGTTCAAGGACCGATTCGGTCTGTCGCGCAAAATCGCGATCCCGCTGCTCGAGTATTTCGACAAGGTCGGCGCTACGAAGCGCCGGGGCGACCAGAGGACCGTGCTGTAGCTACCCGTCTACTTCCACCAGCTCATCTTCTCGGCGACGGCGTTCCAGTAGATGTGGTACTTCACGCACTCGCCGCCGAGATCGACTTCGTTGCACGTCGCAGACTGCTGAAACCCCTCGGGGGCCTCTCCGAGCAATTCGACCGGATCGTAGTCCATGCTGCCGACGAAGAGCTTCGGGGCCTTCTCGCAGAGCGCCCCGTCCTCGTTCGTTCCGATCGGGAAATCGGCCGTCAGCGGGCTCGCCATTCTCGAGAGCGGTCCCAGGATGATCGCGATGTAGAAGCGGTTGTCCGCCCGTCCGCCGATCACGTAGTCCTCTTCCCCGTCGCAGTTGAACTCGAGCGCTTCGATCGCCTTTGCGTTCCACTTGATGTCGGCACCCAGCGGCTGGACCCGCGCGAGCACTTCCCTCCGCGTTCCGGAGTTGACGGCGGCATCGGCCGAATGGGCAAGCGCGAAGGTCGCGGTTGCGAGGGCGAAGGAGATGAGGACGTTCTTGATCATCGGCAGTTCGGCTCCGGACTGGTCAGCTTCCTGGGTGGTTGTTGCCCGAAATAATAGCGGACAGTGCCGGAATGTACAGGGATCTGACGGAATCCAAGCCAGAAAGGTTACTCCCTGAAGGCCCCCGAGTCGACCTGGCCTGCTCGAACGCCCATCGAATCCCCGTGCCTCGAGAGCGCTCCCAGCCGCCGCACGCAGCCCGAACGCAAACGGCCGGCCACCAGGGCCGGCCGTCGCAGAATCGAGAATCGTGGGACGCTACTGCTGCGAGTGCGTCTTGCGGAGCGCACTCGAGGCGACTGCGCAGACGAATGCCGCGATGCCGAGCGCGGTCCGCGTCGCGTGCGCTCGATTGAAGGTCCGTGCCAGCTGCTGATGTGAGACCGAGCGCGGATAGTCGACCGGCGCGAGCGTCTCGAACTTCTTGTTCAGCGGAACGGTAAGGAACGTCGTCGTCGCGAGAACGCCCGCCTGGCCGATCGCCGACACGGTATCGAGCAGCTTGCCGCCGCGACCGCGGTTGCCGGCGCCGACGGCGAGCGCCATCGCGCTCACCAGCGCGATCGGCCCGATCGCGCGGAAGTACGGCGCGAACGACTCGGACTCTTCCTCGCCCGGGTAGTCGTTAGGCCGCTCGTTCTCCGCGCCTGGTGTGAGCGCCGAGTCGCCGAAGCCGAGGGAGCCCGCGAGAAGCCCCGCCGACGTGAGGTTGACGAATCTCAAGACCGACTCGATTGACCGGTTCATCTGTTCCCCTCTGTGCGGCCTCGAAGACGATTCCCGATGCCGCCCACCGCGTTGTCCGTCATCGCAAGCCGATCGCGAGGCTTGCAACGAGCAACAACAGTATACCTAACGAGAGCATTGCGAAAAGACCCTCCCGCCTTCGTGCCGCCTCGATCAGAAGCGCCGCCACCCTCGCCACCGGGGTCGCCAGCAGCGCGAGAATCCCCGCGTGGATGAGCGCGCCCCCTTCGATTCTCGCGAGCCCCGCGGGCAGCAGGCGGAGATCCTCGAACGAAACGTGCTGCGGCGTCACCCCGCTCCGGAGCATCGCCACGATCCCTCCGATGAGCAGCGCGAAGCTGACGACCACTCCCCAGCGGAGCACCGTCGACGCGAGCGGGTTGGGTTTACGAGAACCAGAGTCCATTGGCTTTCAGAAGCAGTTGAATCCCCATGAGCACCATGAAGACGGCGAATCCGCGCCGCAGGCTCGACCCGTGAATCCTGGCCGCGACGGTCACCCCCGCCTTCGACCCCAGGAACACTCCCGTGACCGCCGCCGCTGCGAGCGCGGGCGACAGATCGCCCCGGCCGTAGTAGACCAGCGCGCTCGCGACCGCCGTCACGCCGATCATCATGTTCGACGTGGCTGCCGCCGCCTTCATCGGGATCCGACCAAGCAGCGTCATTACGGGAACCTGGACGATTCCACCTCCGACTCCCAGCAATCCGCTGAGCACTCCCGCGCCGACCGAGATCCCCATGAGTGATGGAGCGCGCTCGACCTCGTACTCGATCTCCGAGCTCTTCGCCTCGTCGTAGTAGCGACCGCGAAGGTGAAATCTCCCGTGAGGCTCCCCGCCGGTCCCGGCATGGAGCCCGAGCTCCACCTGGCCGCGGGACATCGGGATCGCCATCAGCATCAGCGTCACGCCGAAGATCGTCATCAGCGTCTCGCCGCGCAGGAAGCCGGCGACGAAGGCGCCGGTGATGGCGCCGACCACGGTGCACGGCTCGAGCAGGCTCGCGAGCTTCACGTTGGCCATACCCGAGCGGATGTTCCGCGAGGCCGCGGCGCTCGACGTGGCGACGACGCAGAGCAGCGAGGTTCCGATCGCGGTGTGCATCGGCACCCCGAAGCCGGATGCCAGCACCGGGACGATGAGGATTCCGCCACCGACACCGAAGAGTGCGCCGATGAAACCCGCGACCGCGCCCACCGCGAAGACGACGAGGACGGAGTCGAGCGACATGCGCCGACCCTACTTCTTCGCTTCTTCGATCTGCTTGATTTTGCTGATCACGTCGCGGTAGCCGGTATTGACGCCGTAGACCTCGAGGAACGCCTTCTGCGCGTTCGCGATGTCTCCGATCTCGAGGTGCGCGCTCCCCAGGTCGTAGAGCAGGCCGAGGTGCTCGTCCTCCGTGATCTCGGGAGACTCGAGCCCCTTCTTGTACCACTTGACCGCGAGCTGAGGCATTCCCTTCTCGAGGAAGCAAAGCCCGAGCATCGAGCAGCACTCGATCATCCGTTTCGGGTCCTTCGACGCGAGCTGGAATTCACCGATGGCCTCGTCGATCAGTCCCATTTCCTTGTAGGCGATCCCGAGGTTGTAGTGCGTGTCGTAGTCTTCGCTGTCGAGCTGCTGCTCGACCCCCTTCTTGAAC
>JAMPYE010000247.1 GCA_023700825.1 Thermoanaerobaculia bacterium
CGAGCGTCAGTGACGAGAGCGCCGGCGCGATGACGCCGGGGATCGAAGGTCGCTTCCGGTGCGCGACGAAGAGCTGGCCCGGCTCCTGCGCGAGTGCGGCGAGCGCGTCGATCGGGAAGCCGCCCGCCGAGCTGCCACTGACGAGCGCGCCGGCTTTCGTCCAGACCTGACCCCGGAACTTCGCGGGAAGCGCCAGCGCGATCAGCCACCGCCGCGCAGCCGGAGCGGATACGGCGCCGCCCGTCCGGTCACCCTGCTTCCAGAGCACGACCGGGTTGCGCCCGACCGCGAGCGCGACGAGCGTGCCGCGCACCCCGCCGCCGAAGATCCTGTCTTCCCGGACAGGGTGCCGGGCCGCCGCGAACCAGAGGCTGCCGCCCTTCGGCACGATCACGACCTCGTCGGAATCGGCGGGAGCGAGACGTGCGAGCTCGAGACAGCGCTCGCAACTCCCGATCTCCTCGCTGCGCGGCTCGCGAAGCACCACAAGCACGAGCCCCGCGACGAGCGCTGCGAGGGCGATCACGACCCCGATCACCAGACGACGGGCAGGCATGGGCATACGCGGAGCATTCTCGCAGGAAAATCGGCTAACATCCGCTCCCGAATCGCCAGGGAGATCCGCTCCGCTTGTCTCCATCGTCTCTCGCACGCGAGCTCGCTCTCGCAATTCCGACCCTGTACGTCGTGTCCGCGACGCTGGCGGGTGCGCTCGTGCGCCGGTTGCGCCGAGCGATCTCGGGCCCGCCGAACCGCCCGCTGCGCGTCGGCGTCGACATCCGTCCCTTCTACGAGCCGCTCACCGGCGTCGGCTGGTATCTCTGGCACATCCTCGACGAACTCGGCCGCCGCGACGACGTCGAGCTCGTGCTCTTCGGCGACCCGCGCGTCACGGAGGACGGCCCGAAGCTTCACGCTTCGATACCGGCCGGGGCGCGCCTCGGCGTCTTCGACCTTCGTGGAGTACCGTCATCTCGCTTCTCACGGCCGATCGTCGCCATCGCCTACGTCGGCCTCATCTGGATCGAGGGGTGCGACCTCGTCTTCGGCGCGAACTACTTCCTCCCGCGCCTCATGGGTGCAGTCGCGAGGCGCCGGGTCGTCACGATCCACGATCTGACCTACCGCCGCCATCCGGAGCTGCTGCAGCGCGAGACGCTCGACAACCTCGAGCGGGAGATGGCGCGAGAGATCGCGCGCGCCGACGCGATCGTCTGCGTCTCCGAGACAACGCGACGCGACCTGCTCGAGTTCTACTCCGTCGATCCGTCGAGGGCTCACGCGATCCTCTCCGGCGCGACGCCTCCCCCGCCTCCGACGTCCGAAGATCGCGGGGATCTCCCCGGGCGCTACGTCCTCTTCGTCAGCACCGTGGAGCCACGCAAGGACCTCGACACGCTGATCGACGCGTTCGAGCGGCTCAAGGACCGCGGCGAATACCCGGGCGATCTCGTCGTCGTCGGCCGCGTCGGGTGGAAAGCCGAGGAGACCGTGCGCCGGATGCGCGAGAGCCGCTGGAGCGGATCGATCCGGCATCTCGACTACGTGACGCGCGACCGGCTCGCGACGATCTATCGCAACGCGGAGGCGTTCGTGATGCCCTCGCTTTACGAAGGCTTCGGCCTGCCGGTGCTCGAGGCGATGGGGCACGGCGTGCCCGTCATCGCGTCGAGGTCGTCGTCGCTGCCCGAAGTCGGAGGCGATGCCGCGCTCTACTTCGAGCCGAGAAACACGCAGGAGCTCGCCGCGGCGATACTCTCGATCTCCGCCAGCCCCGAGACGCGCGCGCGGCTCGCGAAGGCGGGGCGAGAGCGTGTGGCGCAGTTCCGGTGGGACGAGGCGGCGGCGAAGACGCTCGACGTGTTCCGTCGCGCCGCGGGAGCACGATGAAGCTGCGCGTCGCAATCGACGGCCGCGCGCTCGTCGGCAACCGCACCGGCATCGGCGTCCACGCCGCGGAGATCACCTCGCGTCTGGGCTTCGGCACGCGGCCGTTGATCGCGTCGCATGCGGAGATCGCGGACCGCGAAGGGCTCGAGTCGTGCAGGTTCGTCGTCGACCGCGCTCCGAACGGCGTCGTCTGGCAGCAGCTGGTTCTGCCGCGCGTCGTCGTGCGCGAGGAGTGCGACGTCCTCTGGGGGCCGCACGCGACGCTTCCGATGTCGCTCTCGATCCCGGCCGTCGTCTCGGTCCACGACCTCACCTCGATCACGATGCCGCACAGGCATCGGCTGCGGACGATCCTGTCGTTCAACACTTTCATCCGTGCGAGCCTCGAGAAGGCGGCGAAGATCGCGGCGGTGTCGCGACTCGCGGCTGACGAGGTGATCCGCGGCTTCGGCATCGCGCCGTCGAAGATCGAGATCGTGCCGAACGGCGTGAGCGAGTTCTTCACGCCGGGCGGGCCGCGGGCGTCCGCTGAGCCGTTCGTCCTCTACACCGGCACGCTCGAGCCGCGCAAAGGGCTCGGGGAGCTTCTCGCCGCGTGGTCGGCACTTCCGGGGAAGAAGCCTCAGCTCGTCCTCGCCGGGGATCCCGGCTGGGGCACCTCGCCGCTCCTTCGCCGCCACCGCGGCGCGATCGCCGCGGGCGCCATCGACGTCCTCGGATTCGTCACGCGAGAGAAGCTGCGCGAGCTGTATCGCTCCTGCGCCGTCTTCGTCTACCCGTCACATTTCGAGGGCTTCGGACTGCCGCCGCTCGAAGCGATGGCGTGTGGCGCCCCGGTCGTCGCCGCGCGCGGAGGAGCGATTCCCGACACTCTCGGCGACGCCGCACTGCTCGTTGCGGCGGGCGACACTGACGCGCTGCGCGCGGCAATCGCGCGCGTGCTTTCCGACACGATGCTTGCGCGCGACCTGACCGGACGCGGCCGCGCACGCGTGAGCCTCTTCCGCTGGGACTCGAGCGCAGAACGCATGGCGGAGCTGCTGCGCGCCGCCGCCGCGGGTCCCGGCGCGCACTGAGCGGCGGACCCCGGCTCCGCCTAACGTTTCGCTGGCGCAGCTGTCGACAGCGTTCTCAACCAGTCGGTCACGATCTCGATCTGCCGCGGACGCAGGACGTCGGGGATCCGCGACGCGATCACGCGCTGGCCGTCGGCCGTCACGTCGTAGACGGCCAGATCCTCGTTGACGCCAAGCGCGAACGGGAAGCGGAAAAGGAGCTTCGGCGTCTCGAATTCGGTCGTCGACCCCGCGCGCGGCGCGAGCACCCAGAGCCCGTCGTCGCGGCGGAAGAAGATCTCGCCGTTGCGCGCCCAGCGCGGATTCTGCGCGCCGTCGGCCGTGAGCTGGACCCTCTCCCCGGGACCGGGGTACGGCTCGAGATAGATCTCGGGGCGTCCGGTCTCGTCCGACTGGTAGACGAGCCACTTGCCGTCCGGTGAGAACGAGGCGCTCAACTCGTTCGCCTTCGACGCACGGATCGCCCGCGGCGGAGCGCTCCCGTCGAGCGGCCTCTCGTAGATGTCGTTTCCGGTCTCCGCGATGGTGCATACATACACGACCGACTTCCCGTCGGGTGACGGCAGAACACCAAACGTGTCGACCGTGGCAGGCTCTTCGAAGATCTGTTTGCCCGAATCGGGAGCGCCGGCGCCCACGCGAAAAAGATCGAACGGGGGCGTGTCGACGACATAGAAGAGCTCGCGCCCGTCGAGAGAAAAGACGGGGTCGTACTCCGTCTTCTCCCCGCTCGTCAGGCGCGAGAGCGTGGAGCGCTCGAAGGAAAGAACCCAGGCGTCCAGGCTGTCGCCGAGGATCGTGAGTGCGGCAGAGCGACCGTCGGGCGAAAGGCTGACACCTCGGTACCGACGCTGCTCGGTAGTCGCCGGAGTCGCTCGGCCCGACCGATCGATCCAGGTCAGCTCGCGCACGGGATCGCCCGCCGCGGCCGTCACGTAGGCGAGCGTCCCGAGACTCGACACCGCGAACGTCGCGTTGCCGTTGGTCGCCTCGACGCTCACGTCATCGACGACGACGACTGCCGTGCCCGTCGCCTTCCCCGACTTCGCGTCGAACGGAAGGGCATAGATGCGCCGACCCTTCGCGTAGAGCAGGTGCCCACTGTCGATATAGCGCGCGAAGAATCCGCCGTCGACGATCCATTCGATCGCCTTCGTCTCCATGTCGAGCATGCCGATGCGCGAGCGGTCGATCGGCGTGCGAAACGCGGTGAATACGACCCGGCGCCCTCCCGGCAGCGGCTCCGGCCACCAGTGGCCCAGCTCGCCCGCCTTGCGGTCGGGACTCGACAATCGTTCCGGCGTGCCTCCGTCCGAGGAGACGCGGAAGAGCCCGTCGGAGTAGATCGGCGCGAAGACGATAGCGCCGTCCGGCATCCACGTCGCCCCGCCCGCGCCGCGCGCGTCACCCACGGGAAACGGCCGGCCTCCCTCGACGGGGATCTTGAGCAGCTTGCCGCCGGCGTTGAACCCGAGCCACTTGCCGTCCGGAGAGAAGAACGGATTCGAGCCCAGGTCGGTACCCGGAATGACCGTCGTTTCCGCTTCGCCCAGGTTTCTGCGCAACAGAGCGATGCGGCCTTCAGCGCGACCGGAGAAGACGAGCGAACGGCCATCGGGCGCAAAAGCGAACGTCTGCGTCCGCACTTCCTGGTTCGGCGCGAGATAGATCGAGAGGTGCTGCGGCCCGCGCGTCGCGGCATCGCCTCCGGCAAGTCGATAGCCGACGAACGCGGCCGCGGCGCCGACAACGACCATGCCCGCGATCGCGAGCACCATCGCGCGCCTCCCGCGCGGCATGCTGCCGACTGATCTTTCGTGAGGCGCCGGCGCATCTCCGTGCTCGAGCACGTCCGCGATCACGATGCGCGCGTCGGCGATGTCGTGCAGCCGGTTCTTCGGATTGCGCTCGAGGCAGCGGCGCAGCAGCGAGCGAATCTCGCGCGGAGTCGCCTCGGGTAGCGCCGCGAAGTCGACCTCGGCGCGAAGCACGCCCGCGAGCGTGTCGGAAACCGTTTCGCCGCTGAAGAGCCTTCGCCCGGTCAGCATTTCCCACAGGACGACGCCGAAGGCCCAGACGTCGGCGCGCTTGTCGACCTTCTTTCCGCGCGCCTGCTCGGGGCTCATGTAACCCGCCGTCCCGAGGATCACCCCGGCGTTCGTTCCCGCGCGCATCATCGTTGGCGAATTGGAGAAGTCGTCGGCCGACTCCTCGTTCTCCATCGCCTTCGCGAGACCGAAGTCGAGGACCTTCACCCTGCCCTCGGCGTCGACCTTGATATTGGCGGGCTTCAGGTCGCGATGGACGATTCCCTGCTCGTGCGCGGCCTCGAGCGCCTCGGCGATCTGCCTCGCGAGCTGCAGCGCCTCGTCGACGGGCACCGCCCCTCTCTCGAGCCGCTGCGCGAGGTCTTCCCCCGCCGCAAGCTGCATCACGAGAAATTTCGAACCGTCGACATCCTCGATGCCGTGGATCGCCGCGACGCCGGAGTGATCGAGCGACGCGAGCAGGCGCGCCTCCCGCTCGAATCGCGCGACGCGTTCGGCGTCTTTCGTGAACTCCTCCGGAAGCGCCTTGATTGCGACTTCGCGACCGAGCTTCGTGTCGGACGCGCGCCAGACTTCGCCCATACCTCCCCTGCCGAGGAGTCCTGAGATCTCGTAGTGCGCGAGCCGGGTGCCGGGAGCTAGTTGCACGGGATGGCGACAGTATACGTCGCCCGCGATCCGCTAACGCGATGGGGTCAGGTCTGGAGGCCCTGAGTTGAGCGCTCCACGATGGAGAGAGGCCGCTATTCGGAGCGCACACAAGGATCTGCCGAGCGACTGACCTGAGCGATTCCGCAGAAACAACCCGTGGCATCACACCGGCTTCACCGCTGCGAAGGCGTTCATGACACGGCTTGCAGATTCCTCGCTTCACTCGCGGCGGCACGGAGCGCGGCGCGGCACACAGGAGTGTGCCGCCACGAGTGTCCGCAGACTCATCGCCTCTCGCCTCTTCCGCCTCTCGCCTCTCGCCTTCCACGCTTGATACACTCGGCCCCCACATGCGAGTCGGGATCGACTGCAGGAAGATCGCGGACTACGGGATCGGGACGTACATCCGCGGCCTGCTCGGCGGTTTCGCCGCGAGCGACGTCGACGCGGCGTTCGTCCTTTACGTTCCCTCGAACCAGGGGGATCTCGTGCCGCGGGACCCGCGGTTCGAGATCGTTCACGACGACTCCCCGCAATACTCGGTTCGCGAGTTCTTCGCGCTGCAGCGCCAGATCGAGCGCTCGAAGGTCGGGCTCTTTCACGCGCCGCACTACGTGACGCCGATGACGACCGTGCCGACGGTCGTCACGATCCACGACCTGATCCACATCCTCTACCCCGAGTCGACGCCCAACCTGCTCGCCCCCTACTACGCGACCTGGATGATCGGCCGCTCCGTGACGCGCAGCCGCCGCGTGCTCACGGTCTCCGACACGGTGAGGCGATCGATCATCGAGCGCTGGCCCGGAACCGCCGAGCGGATCGTGATCACGCCCAACGGCGTGGACGCGCGCTTCTTCGAGCGGGTCGACGCGGGGCGGACGGTGGAGATCCTCCGCGCGTGCGCCCTCGAGCGCGGCCGCTACTTCCTCTACGTCGGCAAC
>JAMPYE010000248.1 GCA_023700825.1 Thermoanaerobaculia bacterium
AAGGTCTTCGAGACAGTCATTCCGCGAAACGTACGCCTTGCCGATGCCCCGTCGTTCGGGAACCCGATCCTCCTATATGATGTAAAGTCGAAGGGGAGCGAGGCATATCTTCAATTGGCTCAAGAGTTTACTAGAAAACTAGAGGTGGTGATCCAGTGAGCAAGAGCGCGAAGAAGGTGCTCGGGCGCGGGCTCGGGGCGCTGATTCCGCAGAAGAACGCGGCGCCGACGGGGCACAGTGGCGAGGCTCTGGAGCTGCCGATCGAGCTGATCACCCCGAATCCGTATCAACCACGGAAGACGTTCAACGACGCGG
Source organism: Thermoanaerobaculia bacterium (assembly GCA_023700825.1). Lineage (GTDB taxonomy): Bacteria > Acidobacteriota > Thermoanaerobaculia > Gp7-AA8 > Gp7-AA8 > JACPDH01. The sequence goes on from JAMPYE010000248.1 coordinate 316, forward strand.
CGATCAAGGAGCTCTCCGAGAGCGTCCGCTCGCACGGAATCGTGCAGCCGCTGCTCGTGACGCGAAGCGGCGACAAGTATCAGCTGATCGCCGGAGAGCGGCGGTTCCGCGCGGCGAGGCTCGCGGGGCTCACGACCGTGCCGGCAATCGTGAAGGACCCGATCGTCGGCCTGGGCGCGCTCGAGATCGCGCTCATCGAGAACATCCAGCGCGAGGACCTGAACCCGATCGAGGAGGCGATGGCGTACCAGCAGCTTCACGACGAGTTCGGCCTAACACAGGAAGAGGTCGCGAAGCGCGTCGGCAAGGAGCGCTCGACCGTGGCGAACTCGCTGCGGCTTCTCCGCCTGCCCGACAAGGTCAAGCGGCTCGTTGCGGCGACGCAGCTCTCGATGGGGCACGCGCGGGCGCTGCTCTCGCTCCAGGTGGCGAAGAAGCAGGAGGATCTCGCGGAGCGGATCGTTCGCGACGACCTGAGCGTCAGGCAGACGGAGGCGATCGTCGCACCGCCGCCCCCGAAGCCGAAGAAGCAGGAGTCGCAGAAGGACGTGTTCACGCGCGACGCGGAAGAGCGGCTCCAGAAGGCGCTCAGAACGAAGGTCGAGATCCGCAGAAAGCGACGCGGAGGCACGATCCAGATCGGGTTCGGCAGCGAGGACGAGTTGATCAGGTTGTTCGAAAATCTGACCGGAGGGCGACGATCGTGAGCAGCAAGAAGGGCGGGGAACTCAACGGCTTTCTCGATCGGGGCTCGACGTTCCGAGGCGAGATGGAGTTCGAGGACACGATGCGCGTCGACGGGCGCTTCATCGGCAAGATCGTCTCGAAGAACGAGCTCATCGTGGGAGACAGCGCGAACGTCGAGGGAGAGATTCACGTCGGCAACGTCGCGATCAGCGGGACGGTGCGGGGAAAGATCAAGGCGACGGGACGAATCGAGATCCACCGAAACGGCCGCGTCTACTGCGACCTGGAAACGCCCGCGCTGATCATCGAAGAGGGAGCGATCTTCGAGGGCAACTGCGTGATGGTGAAGGACGGCTCGAAGCTCACCGTGGCGAAGCCCGCAGCGAACTGACGCGGGACGCGCGGCCCGACCGGCAGCCGGATCAGCCGAGAAAGAGCGACGCGACGACGATCGCCTCGGGGATCGTGAACTGATCCTCTGCCGCCGCGGCGTCCTCCCACTCGAGATCCCACGCGGCCGACTCCTTCTCCTCGCGGAGCGCGGAGATGAAGTTCAACTCGCACTCTTGCCCGAGATACGTGCGTCCCTCGCGGATCGGAAGGCCGAACGTGCGGCAGACGAGAGGCCGGTGCTCGTAGATCCTGCAGGCGCCGTCGTCTGCGAGCGCCGGGCAGGCGACGTCGTCCGCCCGCGCGAAGAACGCATCCTTCTCCGACTCGTCGCAGTCGCGGATGGAGGGGGCGTCGAAGGTCTCGAGAATCTCCCTGGAGCGCGCAACCAGAAGCGCCCGGGTCTCGGGGTCGGCGGCACGCAGCGCGTCGGTGATCATGGCGACGTCGGCCGAGCCGATCTCGAAGAGTCCGTGGCAGCAACCGGTGCATCCAAGACGGCACTCGAGGTGGTGCCCCAGACGGCTCCGTACCTCGCCAAAGTGGAGGTCGGCCCGGGACAGTATCTCCTTGTAGGAATCGGACATCCGGGTCACCAACCAAGGGTCGCGTCCGTTCGTTCCCTCGGTTGATTCCGCCTGGTCTCTGTGCTATACAGCAGCGGCTTCGGAGAGGTGTCTCTACGCGAGCCCGATCGGTGCCTGTCCGCCCCGACTCTCCATCCAAAAAAGAGCACCAAACGTATGCTGATATCCGGCGAAAGCATCCTGTCGTTCGACAAGTCCCTGATCGCCTTGATGGTGATCTTTTTCCTCGAGTACCTGGTGGTGAAGCACTTCTTTCTCCAACCGCTCAACAAGGTGATGGGCGAGCGGGAGAAGGACGTGCGTGACGCCGCCGTGAGGCACGAGGACGCGCTCGCCCGCTTCAACGAGGCCGCGCGGGAGATGGAAGCACGCGTCGGCGAGGCGAAGAAGCAGGGAGCGTCGCTCCGCGAGTCGCTCAGGGCCGAGGCCGCGAAGCAGCGGGCCGAATCCGTCGAGAAGACGCGGCAGGAAGCCGACAAGATCGTAGGAACCGCGAGCGCCGAGCTCGCCTCGGCCGTCACGTCGGCGAGACAGAAGATCGACGGGGAGGTCGTCGCGCTCGCGCGGCTCGCCGTCGAGAGAATCGTGGGCAGGGCGCTGTGAAGAAGGCATTCCTGATCGTCGTCGCGCTGCTCCTGGTCGCGCTTCCACTCTTCGCCGCCGGCGGTGAAGGCGAGCACGCCGAGAAGATCTATTTCGGCTTCATGCCGGCATGGCTTCTCAAGTCCCTCAACCTTGTGGTCTTTCTCGGGCTCCTCATATGGGTCCTGAAGGGACCGATCGCCGCGGCGTTCAAGTCGAGAGGCGAGCAGATCCGGGCTGAGCTCGCGGAAGCCCGCGAGCGCAACGCGAAGGCAGACCGTCTCGCCGCGGACATCCAGGCGAGGCTCGACCAGATCCAGGGCGACGTCGCCGCGATCGCCGAGCGCGCCAAAGCCGACGGAGAGAAGCAGAAGCTCGAGATCATCGAAGCCGCGCGGCTCGAGGCGGAGAAGATCCTCGCCCAGGCGCGTGGAGAAGTCGATTCGCGCATCAAGCAGGCCCGGAAGGAGCTGACCGACTATGCCGGGCAGCTCGCCGCCGACAAGGCGCACGAGATTCTCGCCTCGTCGATGACCGAGTCCGACAGGAAGAAGGTCTTCGCCGACAGCGTGAAGGCGATCGAGGAGACGAAGGCATGATCCGGCGATTCGCAAGGCCGTACGCGAAGGCGATCATGGAGGTCGTGAAGACCCCCGACGCCGCCCGCGCGCTTCACGACGAGCTTGCGCGTTTCGAGACCGCCCGCGCCGGCTCCGAGGATCTCTCGACGCTGTTCGAGAACCCGGGGGTCGACGCGAAGGTGAAGAAGTCGATCACCGCGGCGATCGGAGCGAAGCTCGCGATCAGCGAGCTGGGCCTGCGCGTCCTCGACGTGTTCGTCACCAACGACCGGATCAACGATCTCAGCGCGATTCTCGAGGCGCTGGCCGCGATGATCAACGACGCGACGAACACGGTAGTGGCGCGCGTGCGCGCGGCGCACCAGCTCGGCGAGGACGAGAAGGCTGAGCTGACGAAGGCGCTCGAGGCCCGCCTCGGGCGGAGAGTGCAGCTCGAGCTCGAGCTCGATTCCGCGCTGCTCGGAGGGTTCGTTGCCGAAGTCGGCAGCGAGGTCTACGACGCGTCGGTCCTCGCACGGATTCAGAAAATTCGAACCGCAATAGCGTAGCGATTTTCGTCTACCTTTTTGGGAGAACATATGGCCGTAGATATCAAAGCAGACGAAATTACAGAGATAATTCGTCAGCAGATTTCAGGAATTGACCGCAGCCTCGACGTCGCGGAAGTCGGCACGGTCATCTCGGTCGGCGACGGCATCGCGCGCGTCTACGGGCTGAACCGGGTCATGGCGGGCGAGCTCCTCGAGCTTCCGCACCACGTCATGGGCCTCGCGCTCAACCTCGAAGAGGACAACGTCGGCGTCGTTCTCATGGGCGAGACCTCGGAGATCAAGGAAGGCGACCAGGTCAAGCGGACCGGGCGCATCATGTCGATCCCCGTCGGCCCCGCGATGGTCGGGCGCGTCGTCAACCCGCTCGGCGAGCCGATCGACGGCAAGGGCCCGATCCAGGCGACCGAGTTCTACCCGATCGAGCGCATCGCTCCGGGCGTCATCGACCGCCAGCCGGTTCGCGAGCCGCTCCAGACCGGCCTCAAGGCGATCGACGCGATGATCCCGATCGGCCGCGGACAGCGCGAGCTGATCATCGGCGACCGCCAGACCGGCAAGACCGCCGTCGGCGTCGACACGATCATCAACCAGAAGGGCAAGGGCGTCATCTGCGTCTACGTCGCGATCGGCCAGAAGAAGTCGACCGTCGCGCAGGTCGTGAAGACTCTCGAGGACTACGGCGCGATGGAGCACACCATCGTCGTCTCGGCGTCGGCCTCGGAGCCCGCCCCTCTGCAGTACCTCGCCCCGTACGCGGGAGCCGCGCTCGGCGAGTACTTCCTCTACAACGGCCAGCACGCGCTCTGCATCTACGACGATCTGTCGAAGCACGCGCAGGCGTACCGCGAGATCTCGCTTCTGCTCCGCCGCCCGCCGGGCCGCGAGGCGTACCCGGGCGACGTCTTCTATCTGCACTCGCGACTGCTCGAGCGCGCGGCGAAGCTCTCCGACAAGAACGGCGGCGGCTCGCTCACGGCGCTCCCGGTCATCGAAACGCAGGCGGGCGACGTCTCGGCGTACATTCCGACGAATGTCATCTCGATCACCGACGGTCAGATCTACCTCGAGACCGACCTGTTTCACTCGGGCGTCCGCCCGGCCGTCAACGTCGGCCTCTCGGTCTCCCGCGTCGGCGGCTCGGCGCAGATCCGCGCGATGCGCTCGATCTCGGGCACGCTCCGCCTCGACCTCGCGCAGTACCGCGAGCTCGCGGCGTTCTCGCAGTTCGGATCGGATCTCGACAAGGCGACCCAACAGCAGCTCAGCCGCGGCCAGCGCCTGGTCGAGCTTCTCAAGCAAGGGCAGTACAAGCCGATGCACGTCGGCCTGCAGGTGTTCTCGGTGTACATGGGAACGCAGGGTTTCGCCGACAGCCTCAAGGTCGGCTCGGTGCTCGCTTTCGAGACGGCGCTGCACCGCTGGATCGCCGACGAGAAGCGCGACCTCCTCGAGCGCGTCGAAACCGCCAAGAAGTTCGACGACGATCTCGGCAACGCGATGAAGGCCGCGATCACCGAGTTCAAGCAGCAGTGGGTCAAGGACAACCCTGACGCGGTCGCGACGGTAGCCTGACAATGCCCAGCACACTCGACATCCGGCGGCGTATTCGAAGCGTCAAGAGTACGCAGCAGATCACCAAGGCGATGAAGATGGTCGCGGCGGCGAAGCTGCGCCGGGCTCAGGACCGGATCGTCTCGGCGCGTCCCTACTCGGGCGCGATCTCGCAGATCCTCGCGTCGGTCGCAAGCCGCGTCGATCCCGAGCAGCACCCGCTGCTCGCCGAGCGCCCCGAGCAGCGCGTCCTGCTCCTCGTCGTCACCGGAGACAAGGGTCTCGCCGGCGCGTTCAACGGGAACATTCTCAAGACGACGCTCGGTGCGATTCGCGACCGCGGCTGGACGCAGGTCTCGGTCATTCCGATTGGACGGAAGGCGAACGAATTCTTCCGACGCCGAACGATCCCGATCCGCCACCAGGCGGTCAACGTCTTCCAGGCGCTCTCGCTCGAGACGGCCGGAAGCATCTCGAAGATGGCGGTCGACGACTTCGTCGACGATCAGATCGACGCGGTCTACGCGGTCTACAACGAATTTCGCTCGGTCATCTCGCAGGTCGTGCACATCGAGAAGCTCCTTCCGCTTCCGCGGACGAAGCACGCCGAGCCGACGATCGACTATCTCTACGAGCCTTCGCCCGAGCAGATCCTCCGGGACCTGCTCCCGAAGCACCTCGAATTCCAGATCTACAGAATCCTGCTCGACTCCGCAGCGGCGGAGCAGGGCGCGCGCATGACGGCGATGGAAGCGGCCACCAAGAACGCCGCCGACATGATCGACAGCCTGACGCTGAGTTACAACCGTATCCGTCAGGCGGCGATCACGAAGGAAATCATCGAGATCGTCTCGGGCGCCCAGGCCCTCGAATAGCCAGACTTCTCAAGGAGAACGTGCATGTCAGCAGAAGTGAAAGAACGGGTCGGACGAGTCGTCCAGATCATCGGTCCCGCGATCGACGTCGCTTTTGACGAGGGGTACCTTCCTTCGATCGGGAACGCGCTGCGCATCGTCGACAACGGCGAGCTCGGCAAGGTGGCGATCGACGTCGTCGTCGAGGTCGCGCAGCACCTCGGCGAGAGCCGCGTCCGCTGCATCGCCATGAAGCCGACCGACGGCATGGTGCGCGGCATGAAGGCGATCGACAGCGGAGCCCCGATCTCGGTTCCGGTCGGCCGCGCCACGCTCGGCCGCATCCTCAACGTTCTCGGCGAGCCGGTCGACGGGCTCGGCCCGGTCCAGACCGAGGAGCGGCTCCCGATCCACCGCCTGGCCCCGCGGTTCGACGAGCAGTCGGTCAGCGTCGAGATGTTCGAGACCGGCATCAAGGTCATCGACCTTCTCGAGCCCTACACCAAGGG
>JAMPYE010000249.1 GCA_023700825.1 Thermoanaerobaculia bacterium
GCAACTGACGTCGACAACGCGTTCCTCGATCTCATTCGAACCCACAGCACCCCAACCGATATCCCGGTGGCAAGGTAACGAATGCCTCGACCCTCCACGATGCGCTCAACCCGACCCCGTTCCGGAGAGGTGGCCGCACGAAGACGTCCGTGCCCTCGCGTCGCAGCATCGCTCGCCGCTTCGGCATCGATCTCCTCGGAGTGCGTTCCGCCTCCTCCGGACGGGGCACGGGATTTCGCTGAAAGCACGGGCAGTCGCCCAACGTCGATATCCAATCTTGCGTGCGACTCGCACGCACGGCACCGCGTACCCCCAAGCACGCATCAGCAGTTCCCTCTAACCCAAACCGCCATGAACCAGCTCACTCTCCGAAACACCGCACTGCTCTCGCTCCTTGTCCCCATCCAATCCAACGACGGCGATCAGTTCGACGACCACACGTTCGAGGCGCTCGAAACACACGTGACGCAACTCGCTGGCGGAATATCCCGGCTCGGCGACGTTGTGGGCTCGTGGCTCGGGCCAAACGGTATCCAACGCGAGGTTCTTCGCCGCTACGAGGTAACGGTTCCCATCGAGGACGCCGCGTCGGTCGCACGGGAGTTGGATCGGTACGTTCGGAACCGGTTCCGGCAGCACGCGGTGTACATCACCGAAACCCCTACACGATCGGTCGAGTTCTAGGCAGCGGTGCCGATGCACGACGATTCGCACGCAGGCGACAGCGTCCTTCCCCCGTCCGAACGACCTCCGCACCAGATCGGCGAGTCCGTTTCTGCGGAGAGCGTCGGGACGACGGGGGGAGGCGCCCGCTTCGCCGGTAGTATTCGCGATCCCCGAGCACTCTCGTCGCTCTCAGCACGTCATCTGGCCGTGCTCGCATCCATCGGCCAGGGGCTTCGGGCGATGTATCAGCTGCACGCGCGTCACTTCAAGAACAAGTCGAAGACACCGGTCCTCCGAACGCTGTACTGCCTCGAACAATTGGGGCTCATCGTGCTTGAGCGGTGGAACCGCAACGGCCTCCTGCTTGCTCGGCTCCGCGAGGGCGGCCGCCAGTTGCTGCTGTCGTACGGCATACCTGCAGAGCAGATCTTCCTCGCGAGAGCCGCTCGTCCTGCGACGCTACAGCACACACTTTGGATCGGTGATCTTGCCGTCGCGATCTCACTGCTTCCGGTGCCGCACGAGGTCGACCTCTGCTGGTCGTTGAGGCGAAAGTACCCCGACCTTGACGCCGTGCCCGACTTGCTCGTTCGTCGAGGCGACGGGCGTCGAACTCTTGCCGTAGAGGTGGACCTCGGCAGCGAGAATCTCCGGCGCGTTCTCGTACCGAAACTCGAGAACCTCGATCGGGAACTCCCGCGCTGGGCGGGTAGCTCTCGGCCCGCGATCCTCGTGCTCATGAACGGTCCGCGGCGGATGGGTGCGCTCGAGGGCATGACGGCACACCTGACGACACCGATCGGGTTTGGCCTGCTGCCGTCGGCAGTCGGAGCAACTGCGATAACCTCGCTTACGCATCTACTCCTGCCGAAAGAGAGCGCGGCGACAAGCTGACGAACCACTCAACACGGCATTGAATCTCGCGGTAAAATTGAGGCTCGCGCGTCGTAGCGTCTGGACCCGCAAGCGGCGACGCGACTACGAATGCGGACCGCGAGCTTGATCGAGGATGGCCCCTCCTCCTTCGCCCGACGAATTGCGGCGACCGCCACGCTCCTCTTCGCCATCCAGATTCACTATCTCGTGAAGCCCGCACGTGACGGCTATCTTCTCGACGCGTGGGGCACGGCGAATCTGCCGCAGGTCAATCTCGCTGTCCTCGGCGCATCGCTGCTCACAGCGTACCTATTGGGCTTCCTTCGCAACCGCGTGGGGGCCTCGTGGCTCATCCCGACCTCCGCCACTGCTGCAGCTCTCGCGTTCGCACTCATCCCGTTCGCGATGAAGCAATCGCCCGCGGTCGCTTCGATCGTGTGCGCGGTCGTCGTCGGCACCGCCAACCTGATCGGCCTCGCGATCGGCTGGGGAATGGCCAACGCGGCGTTTTCCACGGCGAGCGCGACTCGCGAGTATGGCTGGCTCGGGCTTGCCGGTCCTGTCGGCGCCGTGGGCGGCGCGAGTGTCGCGCGCTTCGTCGCGGAACGCTTCGGCCCCGGGAGCCTCATGTTCGCCGGAGCGCTACTCGCGCTCGCGCTGATTCCCACCGGCATCCTGCTGTCGAAATTTCAGCGTACCGACAACGTCGAGCCATTTCTCGCGCAGGAACAACAAGACCGACGAGTGCTCGACGATGCGAGCCCGCGGATGGCGTTTCGCTTCAGCTACACGCGACGGCTCCTCGTTCTCGTCGCACTCTCCTCCGTGCTTGGAGCGCTTCTGAAGTGGGCGTTGTTTCGATTCGTCGAGCTCGACGCATCGTCGCTTTCCGAGCGAACCGCGCTCCTCGCGAAGATGTACCAGACAATCAGCTTCACGTCGCTCGCCGCACAGGTCGTGCTCACGCCCGTTCTGCTACGGAGGCTTGGAGCCGCCCGCACCCTCGCCCTGATCGCAATCCTCATCGTCAGCGGGGCGGTCGGTGCCGCGATCTTTGGCTCGTGGAAAGGCTTTTGCGCCGTTGCGGTTGCTTTCCTCAGCCTCGACTACACGGCCGCGCAGTGCAGTCGCGAGCTACTGTACGTGCCGACGCCGCTCGCAATCAAGACGAGTGCGCGAAGCTACATCGACTCCTTCGCACGTCCGCCTGGTGTCGCCGCCGGGAACTTCTTCATCTCAGCTTGTACGACTGCCGGCATCTGGGGAATGGCCGCCCTGACGGCTGCGGTCGTTGCTGCCGGTGGCGCCTGGGCTCTTATAGCGCGAGCCATTGGCTCACGACACAAGGCGCTCGTCGAAGGGGGTGATGGCGCGCAACCCGCGACATCTGATGCCTCTTCGTGCGGTGATGCACACGGCTCCCTCAAACAGATATCAGGTGCGTGAGAGTAATCCCTTTAACCGAACTGACATCGAAGCCCGGAGGAGATTCAGATGGCGGATGAGACCTACGAAGACGCTGACGAACTTCTAGGTGAGCTTGAGTCCAAAGTTGGCTTCTGGAGTCAGGTGGTCCACGGCCGCGAACGCGATCACTGGAGAGAAGTCTGGGCGATGGTAAAGCGGCTGAACGAGCTGCTTCGAGCCGTTCGCTATCCGACGCCGCAAGGGAAGACGGATGCCAGGAACCGGCTGCAGAAGGCCGTCGAGAAAGCGAGAGAGGGCCAAAAGGACTACCAAGAGAAGCTTGAAGAAAAGCAGAAACGCTCGACGGAGCTCCTCGAGCAGATCGAGGATCTCCTCAACGACGCCCGGCCACCTCACGTGCCGTGGAATCCAATTGGGGAACTAGCGGCGTCCGCGATCGAGGGACTCTCGAGAATGGCTGTCGACTTCATTCTTCCCGGACCTTCGGGAGATCCCTTCGACGACGTTCGCGACGATCTCAAGCGACGGTCTGACCTCTTGAAGCGAGCGTGGGACATCTTCAAATCGCACAAGGACGAGCTTCTCGGGCGCGATCGGAACAAGGCTTATGAGCAACTTCGCGAGGTGCAAGATGCACTGAACGAGGGGTGGGCGAAGTACAAGGAGGCGAGCGCTGCGCGTGCAGAAGCAAAGAAGGACGCCCACCTCGAACGGCTGCGCGCGCGGCGCGACATGCTCAGCGAAAAGCTCGAGAAACAGGAAAATCGTTTGGTCGATCTCGATGAGAAGGCCGCGACCGCCTGGAGCGACAGCTTCCGTGACCGAGTGGACGAGTGGCGCGATGACGCGCGTCGACGCATCGACGATCTTCGTGAAAGCCTCCGCGAAGTCGAAGCCAAGATTGCGAGAATCGAATGAACGCCAACGCGCCGGGCTCGTGTCTAGTGAGGTGTCTAATGACGCGAAAATCAATTCGTCACGAGATGGAAGGACTTGTCTGCAGACGGTGTTTTCCTAGGAAATTCGCGTCGGCAGGAGGCGTCCCGAGATGTCCCGAGCAAAAGACCAAAATCGCACTCAGGAGGTCATCGGTTCGATCCCGTTCAGCTCCACCATCACCGCCAACTGAAATCGAGAGCCGGTCGAAAGACCGGCTCTTTCGTTAGCTCGAAGATATCCGAAATGCCGTCGCAGCCAGAACATCCATTCGCCGATCTCGCGCTCGCGCGACGGCTCGAGGGCGCAGAGGCGAAGAGCAATGCCGACTTCGTCGACGCGCGCGCCCGGGTCCGACCGGAATCGGGAGCGTGCTGGATCGAAGTCGACGGCACCCGCGCACTTTTCGACGGCGTCGGCTCACCACTGACGCAGACATTCGGCCTGGGAGTCTTCTCCCCTGCGACGGAAGAGGGGTTGGGCCGGATCGAGGAGTTCTTCCGCGAGCGGGGCGCGGAGGTGTTCCACGAGGTCAGCCCGATGGCCGAGCAGTCGCTGCTCGCACTGCTCAACGGGCGGGGATACGAGCCGGTCGAACTTTCGACCGTTCTCGTTCGCACGATCGCCGTCGACTCGGGCGATGCGGACCGGAGCATTACCGGGCTGACGACACGGGTTGCGTCACCTGACGAGGCAGAGCTCTGGGCCGCGACCGCCGCACGCGGCTGGTCGGAGTCGGCCGAGGCGGCGGAGTTCATGAGGGAACTCGGGACGGTGACGATGGCCTGCCGCTGCACGGTGCCGTTCGTAGCGGAAATCGACGGCATGTCCGTAGCGACCGGAAGCCTGAACCTCCACGACGGCGTCGCCCTGTTCGCCGGTGCGAGCACGGTGCCCGAGCATCGCCGGCGTGGCGCGCAAAACGCGCTCCTCGCGGCGCGCCTTCGGCTTGCGGCCGAACGCGGCTGCGACCTCGCGATGATGGTCGCCCTGCCGGGAAGCGGCTCGCAGAAGAACGCCGAGCGCGCCGGCTTCCGCATCGCGTACACCCGCACGAAGTGGCGCCTCGCGCGTTAGCCGCAGGGGCCGCCGACGCCGGGGTCGCACCTCGAAAGTCGACTCAACGGCTTCCACTCCTAGTCCCAACCCCGTGGGAGCCTGCGTGGGAGCGTGGGGTCAGCGGCGAGCGTGGCGGCGAGCGTGGGGTCAGAGCTTCGATCTTCTGCAGGTATGAACGCTCGAGATCGAAGGCTCGATTTTTCAATAACTCGCGAGCGGATCACTTCGCCCCGACGTCGGGTCGATCGCCGACCTGCCCGGCACGAAACGTCCGCAACCGGCGACGCAGTCTACTAATCGTAGAATTCAGAAGACCGAAGCTCTGACCCCATCTGCTGACCCCATCCGCCATCCGCATCCGCAGCATCCGCAGTGACCCCACCCGCAGCATCCGCAGCGCTAGCCGCCCGACTCGATCGCGGCGATGGCAGTTTTTGCCGCGTCGGCAATCGACCATTTACCGCTCGCGGCAGCTTTCCGCAGAGCGGGAAGTGCATCCTTCGCGGCGCTGCCGTATCCGCCGAGGATCTCCGCGGCCGTGCGCGCGGCGTCTTCCTTCCCGTCCTGCCCGACGACCTTCACGAGCGCCGCGATGCCGGCGGGCGTCGGCCCGATCTGGCGAAGAGCTTCGCCCGCCTGGTAGGTCACGTTCCAGTCCTCGTCACCGAGAAGCGGTGCGATCGCCGGCGCGGCGGCGGCGGCGACCGCGCCCATGTCTGCGAGGATCTTGAGCACGGCCTGCTTCGTCTCGGCATCGGATGTCTCGAGCGCGGGAAGAAGGTGGGGCACCATCGGCGCGCCAATTTTCGTGATCGATTCGATCGCTCCGTTCCGGAAGCCGTAGTCCGCGTCGCCGAGCGCCGCCATCAGTGCGGGCGCGCTCACGGCCGCCGCCGCGGGAATCCAGCCCAGCGTCCGCACGACGTCATGGCGAAGCTCGTTCTTCTGCCACGCCCGCTCGTCGTCCTCCGCGGGCGCCGCGAGGAGAGGCAGGAGAGCCGGGACGACCGGCGCCGACGCGTCGCCGATCGACTCCAGCGCGCGGAGTCCGTATGAGCGATCGAACGACTCGTCGGGACGCTCGAAGATCCATCGCCGCAGGACCGGAACCGCGGGAGCGCCCGCGGCGCCGAAGTGCCCGATGACGAGCACCGCGCTTCCGGCATCGGAGGCCGCATCGGGCGAGGCGGAAGGCTCGAGGCCCTGTTCGACGACCTTCACGAGGGCCGCGATCGCACGACCGGCGTCGATTCCGTCGACGATTCCGGGGCCGACGTTGACGAGCGCAGTCAGCGCGCTGCCCGGGCACGGTCCCTTCTCCAGGATGTCGAACAGCGGGACGGCCAGCTCGGCGGCGAGCTTCTGGTAGTGCTCCTGATGCTCGGACGTTGCGTTGCCCGCGTCCATGCACCGTGTAGAGTCCCCGCTCTTGAGCTCGGCGATGAGCGCCTTCGCCGATCCCTGCGCCTCGAGGCGCGCGGATGGGACGATGCAGCAACACAGAACGAAAACGACCACTCCCGAAAACGGCCGGCAGCTCATCGCTCACCCTCCTGCGGACACTTCGATTGTCGTGTGACGGTGCGAGATCATACCACCCGGGACCTGACGACCGAGCCAACGGGGCTAAGTGGC
>JAMPYE010000250.1 GCA_023700825.1 Thermoanaerobaculia bacterium
ATCCCTTGAGGACCGTAATCGGATTGATCCGATAGTCGGCCGCCACCACGCGCACCGATGGCAGCGGATCGCCTTCCCGGAGCGCGCCGTCGAGAATCAAATCGACGACACGATCCCGAAGCTGACGGTAAATCGGCTGGCTGTCGTTCCATTCACGGTCCATTCGAAGTTCCAGACGGCCTCAGTCCGAGAGGTGCGGATTGCCTTTCGTGACCTGGCGGTGTGTCATCGGTGTTGTAGTTAACTACAACACTAACTCACATGCAAGTACTTATTTGAGGAAAGCGGCGTTCGCGCAGCTGTCGCGGCCCCGGCGACAGGGATGGGGGTGGAGTCAGAGCTTCGCTCTTCTTCAGATTGCTCTGTTCGGGCGACATGTCGTTATGCATCAACGTTTTGCGAACGCACGAAGCCGTCCCGGAGGCACGCCCATCGCCGACTCAGTCGGCCGAGAAGTCCTGTGTTTGAGATGCTCTAAGCCGCGGGTCAAGCATGCGTATCGACTGCTACCAGGTCGAGGTCGGCCGCCAGGGCAACGCCGCAGGCTACCGTGAGCGCGACTGCTGCGACACGAGCGGCCTCATGACGCGTGCGGGCCGAAGCCGCGTGCCCCGCCAGGCTACTCGGGAGACAACGATAGCTGCATGCCTGGTGCGTCGGTGGCTCTCTCCACGAAGCCGTGGCGCAGGTAGAACCCCTTCTTCCCTCTCGCGCAGAAGAGCTGCACGTCACGGATTCCCTCCTCGCGGCAACGCGTGAGCAGCATCGAGAGAATCCGCGAACCGACGCCGCAGCGCTGATATCGGGGATCGACGATCATGTCGTAGATCATCGCGTGCAGTACGCCGTCGGAGACGACGCGGCCGAAGCCGCAGAGTCGCTCGCCGTCCCAGGCCGAGACCGCGTGCCAGCTCTGACGGTTCGCCCGCTCCAACTCCTCCGCCGACGCGCCGTACGACGCGTTCCATCCCGTCGTCTCGAAGAGTGCGAGATACGCGTCCGCGGGCGGAGCCCCTGTCCGATAGTCGAATGACACGTCCGTGCCTCCCACAGTTAGAGCGCGTCCCCGCGGGGGGCCGGAGGCGGGAACCCGCTCATCCGGCGCCCCTCGGGAGCGTCTGAATTGAACGCGACCGAACCCGGTGGCGGTCACCGCTTCGCTTTCGCCGCCACCGGCTACTCTCCGTCACCCCTTCGGGGTGGTGCCGCGCGCGCGATCCTTCGTCGCCCAGTCGCACCACCACTCCGGCGCTGATGTTGAGCGCCGTCTCGTTTTCGTCGAGGATGTCGACGCTCTGCACCGCTGCTTCCAGTCTCATGGCGACACGATCGTGGTCACCGAAGAAGATTCTCGTTCCGACGGCGCCCTTGAGCGCGAGCCCGGAATCGTCGATCCGCGTGCTCCCGAAAAGCGACTCGTAGTCGTAATCGGCGAGCCCCACGCCGGCCTGAACGTACGGCACGACATGCGAGCCGCCCTGGAAGTTCCAGGAGGCGTTCAGCGTGTAGGTATTCAGATTCGAGGTCAGGACGTTGAGATCGGTCTCTGCCACCTCGGCCTCGATCTCGAAGTTGTCATTGACGAAGTAGCCTGCGCGGAACGCGCTTCGCGTGCTTGCGTCGTCGTCGAAATCGGAGTCGAACTTCGAGCTTCCGAGATCGATCCCCAGCTCGACGTCTCCTTTGCCGATGAAGGTCCGCGGCTTCTCCGCGCCTAACGCGACGCCTGCGAAGAGCAGACCCGCTGTCAACATCATGAAAAATCGTTTCTGCATGTAGTTCCCCTCGTAGTGATCCATTGTAGTTGTGGTGCGACGTGGTTCTCGTCGTCGCCCGCCGGTTCGTCGTGGCGCCCCTCCGGGGCGCTTGCATTGAATCCGTCCTGATCCGGTGGCGGCGCCTCGATTCCACCGGTTGTGCGTGGCGCAGGCACTCCTTCGTGCGCGTCGCCGAAGGCGACTCGAAGGTTCCGGCGCGGTACCTCGACAGGGCGGCGGTTCGCGCCGCGCGCAGGCAGGAGTGCCTGCGCCACATGAGGCAGCTCGCGTTTCATTGCTCACGCCTCCGCCTCCCCCACCGCGCCACCGCGCCAGCGGCTCGCGAACGTGCGCACCGCATCGGCGATCCGCCCGCCGATTCGCGCTTGCGCGAGGTCGTCGAAGAGGCTGTACGCGACCGGCGTGCCGATCAGCGTGAGGAGAAGCGAGAGGGTCTGGCCGGCGATGATCACAGAGCCGATTGCACGATTCGTAGCCGCGCCAGTGCCGCTGGAGACGACGAGCGGGAACATCCCCGCGACGAACGCGAGCGTCGTCATCAGGATCGGGCGCAGCCGGTCGCGGTTGGCCTCGCGGATCGCCGTCGCCCTGTCGAACCCCTCGGCGCGCAGGCCGATCGTGTGGTCGACCTGCAGGATCGAGTTCTTCTTCACGATGCCGAAGAGCACCAGCACGCCGAGCGCCGAGAAGATGTTCAGCGACTGGTCGAGGACGACGATCGACAGCAGCGCGAACGGCACCGTCATCGGCAGCGACAGGAGGATCGTCACCGGATGGATCCAGCTGTCGAACTGCGCCGCGAGGATGAGGTACATGAAGATGATCGACAGCACGAACGCCATGAGGAACGCGACGCCGGTCTTCTCCTGCTCGCGCGACACGCCCGACACGCCCGACGCGTAGCCCTTGTCCATCTTCAGCTCCGCGGCCGCCTTCGCCAGCGCGTCGAGCGCCGCCTGCGACGAGTGACCCGGGAGCATGTTCGCGGTGATCATGATCTGGCGCCGCCGGTTGAGGCGATTGACCTCCGAGGGGCCGCTGCCGCGCTCGATGGCGACGGCGTTGCGCAGCGCGACGCGCCCGCCCGTCATCGACGGCACTTCGATCTCGCCGATCCCGTTCGCGTCGCGGCGCGAGCCTTCCGCAGCGCGCACGTGGACCTCGTACGCTTCGCCGTTCTCGTAGTAGTCGGTCGCCTTCTGCCCGCCGACGAGCACGTTGAGCGTCGCGGCGACGTCCTGCACCCGAACGCCGAGCCCCGCCGCCTTCTCGCGGTCGACCGTAACGCCCAGCTCCGGCTTGCCGACGATGTAGTTCGTGTCGATGTCGGTGATGCCCGGGACCTTGCGCAGCGCCTCGATCAGCGCCGCCGAGTAGCCCTCGAGCTTGTCGAGATCGGGGCCGCCGACCCAGTAGATGACTTCCGCGTTCACGCCGCCACCGAACTCGGGAACCTTCGTGACCTGGGCGCGGATCGCCAACTCCTTGTATCGCGGCAGGACTTCGCGCCGCACGAGTTCCATGACCTCGGGCTGCGCCAGCGTCCGCTCATCCACCGGAACGAGTTTCACGTAGATCGACGCGAGGTTCTGCGTCCGCTTCACGTCGTCGCCGATCGTCACGACGGTCGCCTTCACTTCCTTGTGCTCGCGGATCTGCGTCGCGACCGACTCCGCGATGCGGCGCGTCGTCTCGAGGCTCGACCCTTCGGCCGCGCGCACCGTTACGAGGAACTGCGACTCGTCGTCCTGCGGCAGGAAGTTCTTGTTCGCCACCATGAAGAGCGGAACCATCGAGACGAAGACGACGAGCGTCGCGACGACGACGACCCAGCGGTGCGCCATCGACCGGTCGAGAAGCTTGAGGTAGTTGCGCTCGATCGCCGCGTACCAGCGGCTCGGCGCTTCGTGCTCCGCGTCCTTCTCCGTCAGCCAGCGCGACGCGAGCATCGGCGTGAGAGTGAAGCTGACGACGAGCGAGATCGCGATCGCGACCGCCATCGTGATGCCGAACGAGTACATGAAGCGGCCGACGATGCCGCCCATGAACGCGACCGGAAGGAAGACGGCGATCAGCGACAGCGTCGTCGCCATGACCGCGAGCCCCACCTCGCGCGTTCCCTCGATCGCCGCCTCACGCGGCGAGAGCCCCTTCTTCTGCATCACGCAATAGACGTTCTCGAGCACGACGACCGCGTCGTCGATGACGATCCCGACCGCGAGCGTCAGCGCGAGTAATGTGATGACGTTCAGTGTGAAGTCGTAGATGCGCATCGCGGCAAAGGTGCCGATGAGCGAGCTCGGGATCGCCACCGCGGAGATCAGCGTCGGCCGCGCCTTCTTGAGGAAGAGCCAGACGACGCCCGCGGCCAGCAGCGACCCGAGGATCAGGTGCTCCTTCACCGCGTCGAGCGCGGCGACGATGAATTCCGACTGGTCGCGCACGACCTCGAGCGACCAACCCTTCGGCAATTCGCTCTGCAACTCGCCGACGCGCTCCTTCACCGCCTCGACGACGTCGATGGTGTTCGTCCCCGACTGCTTCCGTACGACGAGCACGATGCCCGGCTTGCCGTTCACGCTCGCGACCGTCTCCTCTTCGGCGACGCCATCCTCGATCGTCGCGACGTCGCGGATCCTGACCTGGTAGTCGCCGCGCGCGGTTGCCGGAAGCGCGCCGAGCTCCTCCGGCGTCGCGACGCGCCCGTGCGTCCGGAGGGTGAGGTCATCGACTTCCTGCTCGACCTTCCCGCCCGGGATCTGCACGTTCTGCGTCCGCAGCGCGCCGACGACGTCGGCCGCGGTGAGGCCGCGCGAGGCGAGCTTCGCGTTGTCGACGACGACGTTGATCTGTCGAGGCGTCGCGCCGACAACGATCACCTGGCCGACTCCCGCGATCGTCTCGAGCCGCCGCTTCAGCACCTTGTCGGCGTACTCGGAGATCTCGCGCTGCGACGCCGGCGCCGCGAGCGCGATGCCGATGACGGGCTCGGCCTCGGGATCCGCTTTCTGAATGAGCGGCTGCTCGGCGTCGACCGGAAGCTCCGAGAGGATGCCGTTGACGCGGTCGCGCACCTCCTGCGCGGCGACGTCGCCGTTCTTGTCGAGCGCGAACTGGATGCTGACGACCGAGACGTTCTCCGAGGAGAACGACATGATCTCCTCGATGCCGCTGATCGTGTTGACCGCGCCTTCGATCTTCTCGGTGAGCTCGGTCTCGACTTCCTCAGGCGCGGCGCCTGGGAGCACGGTCGTGATCGTGACCCAGGGGAACTCGACCTTCGGGAAGCGGTCGACGCCTAACTGGAACCAGGCGAAGAAGCCGGTGACGACGAGCGCGAGCACGATGACGCTCGCGAATACCGGCCTGCGTACGCAGATCTCTGCAAGTTTCTGCATGATGCCCTCCGTTACTTCTCGACGGTGACGCGAGAGAAGAGGCCCGGGCTGAGCAGCCCGGCCTGGTTGTCGACGTCGGCTTCGACCATGAACGTGCGCGTCGCCGGGTCGACGACGCCTCCGATCATCGAGACGCGCCCATGGAACGGCTCCGCGCCGTAGGCGTCGGTCGTCGCGCTCACGCCTTGCCCGTTGTGGATGCGACCGAGGTATTGCTCGGGGAGACGGAAGCGGAGGCGGAGGGGCGAGGTCTGCGCGACGATGAACGCAGCGCCGTCGCCGAGGCGCTCGCCGACGCTCACCATCTTCTGCTCGACGACGCCGTCGAACGGCGCGCGGAGCGTCGCATCGGCGATCCGCTGGCGGATCGTCGCGACGACCGCCTCACCGGCCTGGCGCGCCGCGGTCGATGATTCGAGCGCGGTGCGCGCGCGGTCGTACGCAGCTGGAGGAATCGACTCGGTCGCGATCAGCTCGCGCTTACGCTCGAGCTCGCGCGCGGCATCCTTCTCGATCGCGCTCGCCCGCGCGAGCTCCGCCTCGGCGCGCCTGAGCTCGAGCACGAGGTAGTCGGTCTCGAACGCGGCGAGAGGCTGGCCTGCGCGGACGCGCTCGCCTTCGCGAACGAAGACGGCGGCGACGCGGCCCGGGTTCTTCGGCGCGAGCTGCGAACGCGCCGACGAGATCAGCTCGCCGGTCGCGGTGATCGCTTCCGGCGCAGTCGTGTCCGCCCTAGCAGCAGGCTGCGCCTTCGGTGTTGCCGTGGGCGTTGTCGTCGCTGTCTCAGGCTTCCTGAGGTCCTGCACGTCAGCTGGAAGCGTCGTCGCCGCCACGGGAGTCGCCGTGCCCGCCCTTTCGGGCGAGCACCCCGCGGCCAGCGCTGCGATGAGAGTGATGGATACGAGAGTCGTGCGCATTTCAGTGCTCCTTCGAAAGAAGTGTCGATTTCAGTGAGCCAGCCGCGTGCCATACGCGCAGCTCCGCGAGCTTCGCCTCGAGAGCGCCTAACGCGACCGCCCGTCGGGCCTGCGCGAGCGATGTCTCCGCGGAGTCGATGTCGAGCGAGGTCGCTTCCTGCGACCTGTAGAGCGCCGCGATCTGCTGGTACTCCCCTTCCGACGCGGCGAGCTGCTGGCGCGCGAGCTCGAAGCTCCGGCGCGTGGTCTCTAGAGCCGCAACCGAGCGGACGAGCGCCTCTCGGACCGCCTGGCGCGTCTCGGCGAGGGAGGCCGCGGCCTGCGTCTCGCGCTCCTTCGCGATCGCGATCCGCGACGAGATCTCGCCGCTGTCGAAGATCGGGAGGTGCAGCTTCACGCTCGCCGTGCGGTTCTCGTCGAACGGGAAGTCGAGGCTCTGCTGCGTGAATGTGGCTTCGAGCGTCACCGTCGGGAGCCGCGCGCCGCGCTGCTTGCG
>JAMPYE010000005.1 GCA_023700825.1 Thermoanaerobaculia bacterium
GCTCAGCCAGCTCGCATAGCGAATCAGGCTCTCAGGAAACGTAAAAGGGCGCGCCGCCAGGCGCGCCCTTTTCATTTCAGAATCACTTCGCGAACCAAGCTCTGGTGCCTGGTTCGCCTCAGCCGTTCGCGGCTGCCGGCTCGCCGGCAACCGGTCTGTCCCAGTTGGAGTGAGGCTTGCGATTTAGGACGATGTAGCTCCAGACGAGATCCCCATAGCCGTGTGCCACCATCCCGCGACTCTCGTAGAACGGCATCAGCGCGCGCTGGAGTCTTCCCAGGTTGTAGAAGGGCACGCTCGGGAAATAGTGATGCTCGAGGTGGTAGTTCGACCAGAGGAACGCCGCGTCCCAGAAGAGCGATCCCTTCACCAGCGTCGACCACTTGGCTGGATCCGACGGATCGATGTCGTAGTGCTGTCCGATCCGGTTCAACGCAAAGGCGACCGGGAAGAAACCGAAGTACGGAATGACGTACGCCTTCAGCGCGATGGGCCAGCCGGCGAGCGTGCCGATCACCGCGAGCAGCGTCAGGTGCCCGAGGATGGTCAGGTTCCGTTCGATCACGATCCTCCTCCGCAACTCGGGCGGATAGCCCGCCGATTCGCGGCGGGCAGCACGGAAGTAGATCGCGAAGAGCGCCGGCGTGAAATAGAGCAGCTTGAGCCAGCGCGCATTGATCTTCGGTGAGAGGTAGTGCCTCTTCGGATCCTCGGTGTCGGAACCCAGGCCCTCGTGGTGGTCGAGATGCCAGCGGTTGAACTGCGTCGCGGAGATCCCGCTCGGCGCCGCGTAGAGGATGCCGAGCATCCGGTAAATCCCCGGCGACGAGTCGCGAACGACGGCGCGATGAACGACTTCGTGGAGCAGCACCGTGAAGTTGAAGATCGCGAGCCCCGACAGCGCAGCGAACGGAAGCCACTTGTACCAGGCATCGAGCGAGACGATCACCCAGGTCGATCCCGCGAGCACGGACACGAGCGCCGCGGTGACCATGAAGTGCAGCCATGGCCGCTTCTGGTGGAGTTGCTTTATCTCTTCGCGCGGAATCGCGCGCGCGAGCTCGCTGCGGAACTGTTGCGTTGCCTCGGCGTAGTAACCCATTCCGTCTGCGGGAACACCTCGGGGATTCGAGATATTCAGCCGCGTGTGGCCGAATTGGCCTCTCTCGTCGCACGATCCGGACGACGCCACCGGGCGAGGCCCGGCCATCCGTCACGGCCGCGCACATCCCGTTCCGGATCCTGCGCCGCGCGTCTTCCCTAGGCGACGGAGCCGGAGTCGATATAATGACCGGGCATCACCGGAGGAACGCGAATGACAGGGGCGCCGGAACGCGAAGTCATACTCGCCGCCGACGATAACGAACAGAATCTCCAGCTGCTCGAGGAGTACCTCTGGCAGTGGGGATATGACGTGATCGTGGCACGCGATGGTCGCGAGGCCGTCGGCCTGTTCTCGCAGAGGAATCCCGACCTCTGCGTCCTCGACGTGATGATGCCCAACATGGATGGCTACGAGGCGTGCGCCCGCATCAAGGCGACGCTCGCGGGACGACGCGTTCCCGTCGTCATGCTCACCGCCCTCACCGGCACGGAAGACAAGATTCGCGCGCTCGAGAACGGCGCGGACGACTTCCTCAACAAGCCGATCAATCGCGAGGAGCTGCGGACCCGCATCCAGTCGCTCCTCAAGATCCGCAACCTGCGGAAGGAGCTCGACTCCTCCGAGAACATCCTCGTCACGCTCACCTCGGCGCTGGAGAACAAGGACCCGCAGAGCGGCGGCCACATCCACCGCACGGCGTCCTACGCCTCGCAGCTATGCGACCGGCTCGCGATGAGCGGCGAAGACCGGGAGACCGTGATCAAAGGGGCGCTCCTCCACGATCTCGGCATGATCGGCGTGCCCGAGGAACTGCTCGACAAGACGGAGCTCACGCCCGAGGAAGCAAAGAAGGTCGCGGAGCACTCGCGCATGGGAGCGTCGATCCTGAGCCCGATGAAGACGTTCGCCCCGTTCATCCCGATGGTTCTCTGGCACCACGAGCGCTGGGACGGCGGGGGTTATCCCGACGGGCTGAAAGGCGAGGAGATCCCGATCGAGGCGCAGATCGTCGGCATTGCCAACCGCTTCGACGAGATCCGCCACTCCGGCACCGCGACGAACCAGAGCGACGCGCTCGCCGCGCTCCTCGAGGAGGCGGGGTCCGGAGCATTCGATCCTCAGCTTGCGAAGGCGTTCGACGAGGCAATCCGCGAGGAGCCGAGCTCTGCCCCGACGCGCCCCGTCTCGATCAAGCGAGCGACAGGCGTCCCGCGCATCCTCTGCGTCGACGACAGCAGGATGAACCGGGAGCTGCTTTCGGCAACGCTCGGTGAGGTCGGGCTCGCGGTGCTTCACGCGGAGAACGGGCGGGAGGCGATCGAGATCCTCGACAAGGAGCCGATCGACCTGGTTCTGCTCGATCTCGTGATGCCGCTCCAGGGGGGCGAAGACACGCTTCAGATCCTCCGGCGGAATCCACTGCACCAGTTCCTGCCGGTGATCGTCTTGACCGCGCACAAGAACACCGAGCTGCGCCAGCGCGCGATCGTGGCAGGGGCCGACGACTTCCTCAGCTACCCGCTCAACCGCCTCGAGCTGATCACCCGGATTCGCTCACTGTTGCGCATCAAGGACTTTCACTCCGACCTCGAGCAGAGCCAGGACGTCATCTGCGCGCTGGCTCTCACGCTCGAAGCGAAGGACGCGTACACCCGCGGGCACTCACAGCGCGTCGGCGACCTAGGTTGGATGTTCAGCCGCCACCTCGGGATCGACGAGCGTTTCGCGGAGCTCATCCGGATCGCGGGGCTGCTGCACGACATCGGGAAGATCGCAGTCCCTGAATCGCTCCTGAACAAGCGCGGCCCGCTGACACGGGAGGAGTTCATCCGCGTGATCGACCATCCCGTGATCGGCGAGGAGATCTGCCGCCCGCTGCACACCATCCTCCCCGTGCTCAAGCTCATCCGGCACCACCACGAGCGCTACGACGGTCGCGGCTATCCCGACGGGCTGAAGGGTGACGAGATCCCTTACGAGGTTCGGATGATCTCGATCGTCGACGCATACGACGCGCTCACGTCGCATCGCGCATACCGCCCGGCGCCGCTCACGCACACGGCCGCGCTCGAGACTCTCAAGCGGGAGGCGGATGCCGGCAAGTGGGACCCGATTCTCGTGACGAAATTCTGTGAAATGCTGGGAAACGCTCCCCCTGACTGGTCAGTGATCGGCAAGCCCGTGCCGACGCTTCACCTGAACTGACGATCACACTGCGGCGTGCCGCTGCGGCGGACAGCGACGCGGAGACTTCGACGATGATCGTCTTCACCGATCCCTTGAGAGAAAGTGACATGCCCCGTGGAGGGGTCGTCACGATCGGCAACTTCGACGGCATGCACGTCGGCCACCAGGAGATCATCCGCCGGGTGGTCGAGCGCGCCGAGTCGCTGGGCGTGCCGTCCGTGCTCGTCACGTTTCACCCGCATCCGCTGAGCGTCGTGGCGCCCGACCGCGTGCCGCGACAGATCATCACGCTTGCGCAGAAGGAAGAGCTGCTCGCCAACTCCGGGCTCACCGCAATGGCAGTGATTCCGTTCACGCCGGAGTTTTCCCGATGGACCGCGAGCCGCTTCATCGACGACCTGCTGGTGGCCCGGCTCGGCGCAAGAGAGGTTCACGTCGGAAGCGACTTCTGCTTCGGAGCCGGGCGCGAAGGCACGCTCGAACTGCTGACGGCGCGCGGACGCGAGCTCGGCTTCGAGGCCCACCGGATCGACGACATCCGGACGCGCGGGATTCGGGTCTCCAGCTCGATCGTGCGCAACGCCGTCACGAAAGGGGCACTGCGCACTGCGCGCCTCGCACTCGGCCGGAGCTACTTCGTCGACGGTCGCGTCGCCACGGGCCGCCGTCTCGGGCGACGCCTCGGATTCCCTACCGTCAACCTCGATCCGTACAACGACCTTTTCCCCGGTTCCGGCGTCTACGTGACGACCTGCCGGTTCGACTCGTTTTCGCGCGGCTTCGAGAGCGTCACGAATATCGGCGTGCGGCCCACGCTGTACGAGAACTACGCCGTGACGATCGAGAGCCACATTCTCGATTTCGACTCGAACGTCTACGAGGACGAGGTTCGCGTCTATTTCCATCAGCTGCTCCGCAGGGAGCGCCGATTCCAGTCTGCGCTCGAGCTCACCAACCAGATCCGGCGCGACATCGAGCAGACGAGGCTCTGGTTCCTCCGCCATCCGGGTCTCTAGGCGACGCGAATCGGGCCGAACCGGTTACAATGCGCCAGCGAAAAGCGACCGCATGAAGCTACGAACCAAGCTCATCTCAGTTCTCGCCGTGTCTGTCGCCCTTCCTCTCTTCGCGCAGGTCAATCCCAACCCCGACATCGACCGTGTCTATCAGGAAGACAAGAAGTTCAAGTTCGATTTCTCCAGCTCGGGCAAGGGCGGCAGCGTGAAGTGGGCTGCGAAGCATCAGGAGCTCGTCAAGGACGAGTACGCGATCCTCGAGGGCGAGGTCGTGGTCGACTACCAGGACGTGAAGCTGAGCGCCGATCGCGTCACGGTGAACCTGCGCACCAAGGACGCGGACGCGCAGGGCAACGTCATCCTCGACCAGGGGCCGAACCGGCTCTCGGCCGAACACGTCATCTTCAACCTCGACAGCAAGACCGGCACGCTCTTCAACGCGCGCGCGTCGTTCGAGCCCTCGATTCACTTCTCCGGGGCGAAGATCGAGAAGCTCGACGAGGACACCTTCCGTCTCACGGACGGCGTGTTCACCTCGTGCGACATCGACAATCCTGCGTGGTCGTTCCGCGTGGCGACCGGCGTCGTGAGCGTCGACGACTATGCCAGGCTCAAGAATCTTTCGTTTCGCGCGAAGAAGCTCCCGCTGTTCTGGACGCCGTACATCGTGTGGCCGACCAAGAAGGACCGCTCGCGGGGGTTCCTCATCCCGAAGTTCGGCTCGTCCGACCGGTACGGCACGCACGTCGGGCTCTCGTACTTCCTTCCCCACGGGGAGTGGGCCGACACCACGCTGCAGGGGGACTACTACAGCGACGGCCTCCAGGGGCTCGGCATCGACACGCGCTACGTGCCGTCCGAGTCGACCGCCGGCCGATTCCAGGGCTACCTCGTCAACGACCCCGAGGCGGACCTCGACGGCAGCGAGAAGCTCAAGTGGAAGTACTCCTACAAGCACACACAGGACGCGCTTCCGGGCGGATTCCGCGGCGTCATCGACATCACCGACTTCTCCGATCTCGAGTTCTTCCGCCGCTTCGACGACGACTTCGAGATCAACACGATCTCCAACATCTACTCGTCGGCGTACCTGACCAAGAACGCGGGGACGTACTCCCTGAACATCAAGGCGGACCGGCGCGAACAGCTCACGAGCAGCGGCTCGCAGGTCTACGAGCAGCTCCCTTCGGTGCAGTACCGGATCTATCCGAACCGCATCGGGACGACCCCGCTCTATTACGCCCTCGAGTCGTCGGGCGGCTACCTTCGCTCCAACGACGCGGACTACTTTCGCGGCGACGTCTTTCCGACGCTCTCTCTCCAGCTCCGCACGCCTCTCTGGTTCTCGATCAAGCCTTCGGTCGTCGCGCGCTACACCTACTACACCCAGAGTCGTGACGAGCTCACCGGCGCGGTGCTCGACGAGAGCGTCGACCGCGCCTACGGCCAGGCGCTCGTCGACATGGTCGGGCCGTCGTTCTCCCGGATCTACGAGGGGAACCTCGGCGGTTTCGTGAAGTTCAAGCACGTCGTCGAGCCCCGCGTGCGATACACCCACACGACCGACGCCGAGAACCAGAACAAGGTGATCCGATTCGACACGGTCGACTCGCCGTCGCTTCCCCTCGTCGACGATTTCGTCGAGTATTCGCTCGTGCAGCGCGTCATCGCCAAGAAGGGAGGCGAAGGCGCCTCCGCGCGCGAGATCCTCAGCCTCACGGTCAAACAGTCGACCTCGCTCTCGGGTCCCTTCGACCCCAACGCCCAGGATCCGACCGATTTCTCTCCGATCACGGTCAGCCTGGTATCGAACCCGAGCCAGAATCTCTCGTTCGACGCGAGCGCCCTCGTGGGCAACGAGAGCCGCGAGCTCGAGCAGACGAGTCTCTCGATGAACCTGCAGGGACCGCGCGCCTACCTGGCGCTGCGCTGGTTCGCGACCTTCGAGAACGAGAATGGCACGACCGTCGACTCGAGCCAGATCCAGGTCCGGGGCGGGCTCCCCTTCCTCCGGGACCGGCTCCGCGGCGACGTTCAGATCAGCTACGACGCGGAACGCGAGGACTTTCTCGAACAACGCTACATCCTCGGCTACTTCGGCTCGTGCTGGGGCGTCCGCGGCGAGTACCGCGACCTCACCGTGCCGGTCCCGACGCAGGAGTACATCATCTCCTTCAGCCTGCAGAACGTCGGCACGCTCCTCGACTTCAAGACCTCCGCGGACGCGTTCTGATTGAACGCGCCCGCCGGCCGGACTTGACTCCCCGCCGACCAGAACACAGAATCCGACTCCTGCCCGGCGAGGGCAGCACTCCACAATCCGAGGGCGCGCATGGATCGTTCGAAACTGAAAGGGCTCATCCTTTCCGGAGGCAAGGGGACGCGGATGCGCCCTTTGACCTACACATCCGCGAAACAGCTGATCCCGGTCGCGAACAAACCGGTGCTTTTCTTCGGCATCGAGGCGATGGTCGAAGCGGGCATCGAGGAGATCGCGATCATCGTCTCGCCCGAGACGGGAAGCGAGATCCGGAGCGCTGCCGGCGACGGCTCCCAATTCGGAGCGAAGATCACCTACATCGACCAGGACCAGCCGCGAGGGCTCGCTCACGCCGTGCTGATCGCCGAGCCGGTGATCGGTGATTGCCCGTTCGTGATGTACCTCGGCGACAACCTTCTCCAGCACGGGATCAAGCCGCTCGTCGACGAGTTCAAGCAGCTCGACTGCAACTGCGAGATTCTGCTCACGCGCGTGTCCAACCCGTCGCAGTTCGGCGTTGCCGAGCTCGATTCCGAGGGCAGGGTCCACCGCCTTACGGAGAAGCCGAAGGAGCCGAAGTCCGACCTCGCGCTCGTCGGCGTCTACATGTTCGACAAGAACATCTTCCGCGCGGTGCGCGAGATCAAGCCGTCGTGGCGCAACGAGCTCGAGATCACCGATGCGATTCAATGGCTCGTCGACCAGAAGCTGACGGTCCATCCGCACGTGGTCAAGGGCTGGTGGAAGGACACGGGCAAGATCGAGGACATGCTCGAGGCGAATCGCACGGTTCTCGACACGTTCGAGCGGGATCTCCGCGGCGAGACCGACACCACCAGCAGCGTGGAAGGAAAAGTCGTGGTCGAGGAAGGCGCCCGAATCATCGACTCCGTGATTCGCGGGCCCGTGATCATCGGCGCCAACGCGCGGATCGAGCAGGCGTTCATCGGCCCCTACACCTCCGTCGGCTCGAACTGCGTCATCAGCCACGCCGAGATCGAGAACTCGATCGTCCTCGAGAACTCGGCAATCAGCCACGTGGAGGGCCGGATCGAGGCGAGCCTCATCGGACGCAACGTGAAGATCGGGCGCACGAAGCGAAAGCCCGTCGCCTACCGATTCAACCTCGGCGACAACAGCGAAGTCGGCATCCTTTAGGGCGGCGGGCGGCTCGTGCCGAACGTGTACCAGTTCAAGGACTTCGCGGGGAGCAGCCACCGCATCCTGATCGACATGATCAGGAGGAGCGGCGTTCGCGGGAAGCTGCTCGATCTCGGCGCCGCGGGAGGCGAGCTCTGCGAGGCGGTGCGCGACCGGTTCGACTCGACCATCGCATTCGAATACGACGCGGGCCGCATCCCGCAACTTCGACGCCGCTTCGACCACGGGGTCATCGCCGATCTCGAGCGGGTCGGGAAACTGCCGCCGAATTGCGACGCGATTCTCCTTGCCGACGTGATCGAACACCTGCGCGATCCCGCCGCGCTGCTTCAACTCGTACGCACCTCGCTGAATCCGGGCGGCAGGGTCTTCATCTCGGTGCCCAACATTGCGAACCTCACCATCCGCGTCGGTCTGCTGTTCGGCTTCTTCATCTACCGCGACCGGGGAATCCTCGATTCGACGCACCTGCGCTTCTACACCATGCAGTCGCTTCGCAAGGAGGTCGAGGCCGCGGGATTCCAGATCGTGGAGCTGAGCGGCTCCGCGGTGCCGATCCGCCTGATCCTCGGAGGCTACGTCCCGCTGCCGCTGATCCGGCTCGGCGAAGCGATTCTCTCGCCGCTCACCCAGCTGTGGAAAGCGCTGCTCGCCTATCAGCTCATCATCGTTGCGATGCCGCGGCCCGGCGCGATCAGCGCGCCGGATCGATAGGCGTGTCGCGTCGCCTCTCGAACCAACCGGCAACGCCGGCCAGCAGAAGTGCACACCCCGCCAGAGGCCACCATCCGCGCCCGATCTGCCGCTCGAACACGACGCGATGCTCCCCGGCCGGAACCAGCGCTCCTGCGAACATCGAGTTGATCGCGAGCGCACGATGCGTCCGGCCATCGATCGTGACGCGCAGTTCAGGCGTGAGTTTTTCCGATGAGTTCAGGAGAAACGGAACGTCGGAACGCGTTACGACCTCGTAGCCGCCGTCGGATCGTTCGCTCAGGTCGATGCTGACCCGCCGCTGATCGACTGGAACACGGGCCAGATCGAGAACCTCGACGGGAATCGGCCCCGAAACCACCGCCCTTCGATCGAGCTCGAGAGAATCACTCGACAGGAACTTCTCGCGATCGAGACTCTCCACCTCCCACGTGGCCCAGAATCTCGGCAACGCGGCGAGGTTGCGAAACACGCGCCCATCCTTGAACGAACGCTCGAGGACCAACGGGCGCATCACCTCTCCCCATGCGAGTTGCTCCGGCCCCCCGTTCTCGGATCCGACAAGAAGGTTGAGATGGACGTCGTTCGCCTTCATCGAGAGGGCGAAGACGCGGCTCGAGGGCGCGGCGGGGCGGAGCGGCAGGTGGAGAATCGGCATGTGCGCCAACTCTGCGGCCGTGTAGCTCGCCTCCAGGACGCTCTCGCCGCTGTCGATCGCGACGAGCCGAACATCGAGCCTCGGCGTCGCTCCCGTGGAGCTCACGAAACCGAACGGAATCGCGATCGCCCAGACTCCGTCGTGCTCGATCGTGAACTCCTTCTCGAACAGGCCACCCGGCCGCAAAGGCAACGGCGCCTCGGGCTTCACCACCCACTCGGTTCGATCCTGGATGAAGTACCTGAGGATGTCGATCGACGGAGGCTCGAGGATGAAGCGAGTATTGAGAAGCGACAGGACCGGATCGTCGAGATCCATGCGCAGGCTGTTGAACGTGATGATCATCGACCGGTCGACACTCTCGGGATCGATCCTCCGCACGAGGTCGCGATACGCGCGCTCCGACCCCCAGTGGGCGCGAATGTCCTCGAGCCGCGCCAGCTGCGCCGAGTTCGGCATGAGGTAGAGAAAGGTCGGTGCGATGCGGAAGGGTCCCGGCTGCGCGCGCAGGTACTCGATGGTTCGCGACGCGGGAAGCGTCGCAACGCTCCGCGGAATGTGCGGATGGAACCATGCAGCAAACAGCGCAAGGTCGGCCGCCACGGCGAGAGCGAGAGCAGCAGCGACGCGGCGAGCGATCGACAGTCGGTCGCTCCCGCGGATGCCACGCAGGCGCCGGTCGATCAACGCGAATCCGCACGCCGCGAGGAACGCGACCGGAACCGGAAGAAGGACGCGAAGCCGGATCAGCGGCGAGAACTTGAGCCCGGGCAGCTCCGCGAGCAGCCGGCCGGCCGGCGGATGAAACATCAGCGCTACCAGCAGGAGCGCCGCCGCCGCGAAAAACCACCGCATTCGCGTTCCGCGCAGGAACATACCGATCACGGCAAGCGCGAGGGTGACGACTCCGAGGTAGACCGTCGCTTCGACGAAGTTGTTCAGCGGCCCGAGCGCGGAGTCTCCGATCCACGAACGAGCGACCGGATCGCCAAGCCAGTAAGGCTGAACGAACGAACGGAGGTGCGCCAGTGGAAAGAAGACCCTCGCGCTCGCGTCGGCGCGCGATTCGAGATAGCCGGTGCGGAAAAGAAATCCGATGAAGGGGTCGAGAAACGGTGCAGTGATCGCGAGCGACAAGACTCCTGCCTGGACGCACTTCACCAGCTCACGCCTCGGCACCGCTCGAAACCGCACCAGCGAGACCGCGAGATAAGCGGCGCCGAAGTAGAAACCGTAGGCGATCGTCGCGGGATACCCGCTCAAAAGGAAGCAGACCCCCAGCAGCACGAGCGCGAGAATGCTGTTGCGCTTGCCGCGGGCCATTCGCGCAATCGCCCAGAGGAGCGCCGGATAGAGCGCGGTCGCGTTCGTCCCCTGCCACAGCCACCAGACGGCAATCGGGCCGGCGGCAGCGAGCGCGATGGCGCCCACCGCAGCCGCGCGCTTTCCGAGCCGCTCCTCACGCATCCAGAGGTACGCGAACCAGAACGCGACGCCGAGCTTGAGCAGCACGATCCCGGTGTAGCTCCACTGGAGCGGCAGCAGGAGCGCGGGAAGGAGCACGAACGGCGAGAGAACCGCGGACGCGGCCGATCCCGTTCCCGGGATGCCGCCGCCGACGTGTCGGTTCCAGTGAAACGACTCGAAGTCGCGGACGAGCGATACGAGCGAGAAGTACGAGAGCGGCGGATCGTGCACCAGCGCGTTCTGCGCGCGAACCGTCGCGAGCGACATCCACGGGTCGTAGTGGTAGTAAACGTCGTTCGGCGAGAGGATTCGCAGCGACGTGAGGGTCGGGAGAAAGACGACCAGAACGACCAGCCCGAGGAGAACCACGGCGAGCCGGTGCTTTCGCGCTCCTCGCCGAATCATGCGAACGGCGCGGCCCGGCTCGCGACGGAGGCCGTCTGCGAGGGGGCTCGTGCTCTGCTCCGGGCTATCGGCCATGCGCTCGACTCGGTTTCGAGGCACGCCCCTCGAACCTGCCGAATGATACTTCCCGGGGTCATGACCCGCTACAATCGCGCACCATGAAATCCAGGGTTCTGATTGCAGCCGACGTGGACCCCGCATTCCACGAGCGGGCCGGCGTCGACCCGCGCCTCGAGATCCGCGTGCAACCGGCGCACGCCGAAGCAGATCTCGCTGCCACGGTCGGAGACGCCGAGGTGCTGGTGACCCGGGCGCACAACGAGGTGACGCGGCGAGTCATTGAGAGCGCGCCGTCGCTGCGCTTCATCGCGCAAGGGACGAGCGGCCTCGACAATATCGACGGTGACGCGGCGGCGGAGCGCGGGATTCGCATCATCGGCATCCCGGGAGAGAACGCAAACGCGGTGGCCGAGCTCGTGATCTGCCACATGATCTCCCTGACGCGGACCGTGGGTGAGTACGATCGGATGATGCGCGGCGGCGGCTGGAGCCGCGGCGACTGCGCAACCCGGCGCGAGCTCCGGGGCTACCGGCTCGGGATCGTCGGCCTCGGCCGAGTCGGAGGGCGCGTCGCGCGGCTCGCGGGAGCGTTCGGAATGACGCCACGCGCGTACGACCCGTACATCGCCCATGCCACGGCACTCGAACGCGGCGCGTCGCTCGTGGCGACTCTCGACGAGCTCGTCGCGTCGAGCGACATCCTCACGATGCACGTTCCTCTCACGTCGGAGACGAACCGCATGATCGACGGTGCGGTGCTCGACCGCCTGCCGCGTCGCGCGATCGTGCTCAACACCTGCCGCGGTCCCGTGGTCGACGTGCGCGACGCGCTCGCGCGCCTCGACGGGGTACGGCTCGCTGGGCTCGCCCTCGATGTCTACGACGACGAGCCGCCACGCGGAATCGAGTGGCCCGACACGCCGCGCCTGATCCTCACGCCGCACATCGCGGGCTGCAGCGGAGAGTCGAAGGCCTCGATCGGGCGCCTGCTCTACGAGAAGATCTGCGACGCTCTCTTCGGCGAGACGACCTCGGCTGCGGAACGCAGCTGAGCGCGGCGTCGATTAAAGGGCGCTCGAGACTTCGCGGCCGTCGCGGTACACCGTGGAGACGAGATTGACGCCGAAGTGGTAGACGAGATGGAAATAGCTCGGTGCATCGAGGATCGAGAAGTCGGCGCGTTTGCCCGCCTCGATCGACCCGGTCTCCCGCGCGAGCCCGAGTGAGAAGGCCCCGTTCAGCGTTGCAGCGGTGAGCGCCTCCTCGACTGTCAGCTTCATTCGAAGCACGGCGAGCTGGACGACGATTTGCATCGACTCGGTCATCGACGACCCGGGATTGCAGTCGGTCGAGAGCGACACGATCGCGCCGTGCTCGATCAACTCCCGCGCGGGAGCGTACCGGTCGGACATCAGGAAGAAGCTCGTACCCGGCAGCAGGTTCGCTACGGTGCTGGACGCAGCGAGAGCGCGCACCCCCCGGTCCGACACGTGCATGAGATGGTCGGCAGACGCGCAGCCGAGCTCCGCCGCGAGCGCGGCCCCGTCGGTGTCGCTCAGCTCGTCGGCGTGAATCCGCGGCGTCATCCCGAGGCGCGATCCGGCCTCGAGCACGCGCCTTCCCTGCTCCCGCGTGAAAACGCCATGCTCGACGAACACGTCGCAGAACCTGGCGAGCTGCTCGGCGGCCACGGCAGGCATGATCTCTTCGACGATCCCCCTGACCCACGCGTCGCGCGACAACTCGTCCTTCGGACACTCGGGAGGAAACTCGTGAGCGGCGAGACAGGTCGGGACGAGGCGAACGGGCGAGGCTGCCGACGCCGCGCGGATCGCCCGCAGCTGCTTGAGCTCGTCGGCGAGGTTCAGGCCGTAGCCGCTCTTCGCCTCGGCCGTCGTGGTGCCGTACCGGACCATCGTGCGCGCGCGGCCGAGCACGAGCGCCGACAGTTCGTCCTGGGAAGCCTCGCGCGTCGCGCGGACCGTCGATGCGATTCCACCGCCCGACGCTGCGATTTCCGCGTATGTTTCGCCGTCGATTCTCCGGTTGAACTCGGACTCGCGCGCACCGGCGAACGGCAGATGCGTATGGGAGTCGACGAAGCCGGGGATCGCAGTACCGCCGCGGCCGTCGATCTCGTCACACGAGGCCCGAAACTCGTCGGGAACGTCCGATTCCTCGCCGACCCAGGCAAAGCGCCCTTCGCGGATCACGATCGCCGCGCGAGGCACCACGAGGAGGTTTCGCATCGCGCGACCACGCAACGGCGAGGAGCCGAGCGGCGTCGCGACCTGCGCGAGGTTCCGAACGAGGGTGGGACGCTCAGCCATCCTGGCGCTTCTTGTGCAGCTGCGTCAGTGGAAGCTCCCCCGCTTCCTCCTGGGTGTCGAGATCGATCATCTGCTGACACGCCTCGATCAGGTTCTGCATCCTGCGGCGCGCGCCTTTGCGCTCGAGCTTGAGATCCTGAATCAACCGCTCGAGATCGCCCACGCGCGACATCGCCTGCGAAACGATCCGCTCGGAGAGAAGCTCGGCATCCTTGACGATCAGAGAAGCCTCCTTGTGGGCGTTCGCTTTCACGTCTTCGGAGACTTTCTGCGCGGAGAGGAGGGTGTCCTTGAGCATGCGCTCGCGCTCGGAGTGATCGAGCAACTGCTCGCGCATCTGCGCGTTCTCCCGCGAGAGGCGCTCGATCTCCTGCATCATCTGCTCGACTTCTTCCGATACGAGCGAAAGATACGCGCGCACCTCGCCCTCGTTGAAGCCGTGAAACGACTTCGCAAAGAGCTGTTTCTGGATCTCGATCGGTGTCAGACGCTGCATTCACAACCTCCCGTCACGCCCGAGCCGTCCCGCCAGCGCCGCACCTACGGCGGACGGAGCCCTGCTCTGCAGACAACCCCAAACAAGCCCCTCGCGGGACTCCGGGACTGCCCTGATTCATGTGCAGTATAACGCGGGAGGCTCCCGATCCGGGCGGTGCAGGGGCTACTCCGATGGGATAGGCTTTCCGCGATGACCGGAACGTCTCCGCGCCGCGAGAGCTGGATGGCCCTCAGCAGCTTCTGCTGTTTCACGATCGCAGCCGCGCTGTTCGCCAGCCGCTTCGCTCCCGGGACCTGGTACGCGTCGCTGGACAAGCCGTCCTGGAATCCCCCGAACTGGCTCTTCGGGCCCGTCTGGACGTTTCTCTATCTTGCGATGGCCATCGCGGCGTGGAGGGCCTGGCGGTCGCCCGCGCTGCCACGCGGCGCGATGCTGCTGTTCACCGTCCAACTCGTCCTCAACGCACTATGGTCGTGGATCTTCTTCGGCATGCGGATGCCGGGTCTTGCCTTCGTGGAGATTTGCGTACTCCTGCTCGGGATCGCAGCGACCGCGTGGCTCTTCGGGAAGGCCGATCGTCTCGCGGGGATCCTCTTTCTCCCGTACCTGGCGTGGGTCGGCTTCGCGGCAGCACTGAACTTCGCGCTCTGGCGCCTGAACTGAACCAGGCAGGGAGACAGGCTCAGGCGATCACGCGGTTCCGCCCCTGCTCCTTCGCCTCGTACAGCTTGCCGTCCGCGAGCTCGATGAGGGAGAGGACTTCGGGAAGGTCTCCGAGGGCCAGCGTGCTGGCGAGCCCGAAGCTGGCGGTGACGCGGATCTCGTCCTTGCCGAACACGAACGGCATCGCCTCGATCTTCTGGCGCAGGCGCTCACAGACCTGCAGCGCGCCGGCATGCCCCACTTCAGGGAGCAACAAGGCGAACTCCTCGCCACCATAGCGACCGAAGATATCCTCGTGCCGGATGCTGTCGGCGACGATGCGCGCGGTCTCGCGGAGAACGTGGTCGCCTGCAAGGTGCCCCCACGTGTCGTTGATGTTCTTGAAGTGATCGATGTCGATCATCGCGAGGCAGAGCTCGCGGCGGTAGCGTCTCGCGCGCTGCACCTCGCGCTCGAAGGCTTCCATGAAATAACGGCGGTTGTAGGCCTGTGTGAGGCCGTCCACCGTCGTCATCTTGTACATTTCCTGGTGGTACTTCGTCTCGACGTTGCCGCCTGCGAGGAACTTGAAGATCGTCTCGCCGATCTGGATCAGGTCGCCGTCGCGAAGCTCAAACTCCCTCACCGGCTTTTCGTTCACGAGCGTGCCGTTGGTCGAGTCGAGATCGACGAGGGTCACGCGCCGGTCCTTGACGACGAGCCGCGCGTGGAACCTCGATGCGCTGTCGTCCTCGATCCGGATCTCCGAATCCTCGGAGCGCCCGATCGTCTGCTCGTCCTTCTCGAGCATGTACCTGCGCGCGAGCAGTGGGCCGTAGATCACGACGAGGCAGGGAGGCCCCTGGTCAGCGTCCAGCTGGCCGAGTCGGATGGGCGTGACGATGTTCGTCTTGCGCTCCGCGGCGATGATGCGGGCCTCCATAATCTACTCGGGACGGCCACAGAGAATAGCGCGAACGGGCGGTTTTATTAAGTCTTTTTTCCCGGCTGAAACGGAGCATCGCGAGAGGGCAGGTCGCGGGCAAACCCAATGACAGGCAGGCTCCCGGCTTCCAAAGCCGCGCTCCGGGCCCAGACCAGCCCGGAGCACTGACCCAAAGGCCCGCGCAACCGTTTCCGCGGTTGCCCGTATCGACAGCAACGGACGCGGAAACCCGGACGGCACCGGAACCTACGAGAGGGACACGATGCTGCAGATCGAAGAGCTGACGAAACGTTATTCCGGAGGAACGACCGCGCTCGATTCCTTCTCGCTCGAGCTCGGGACCGGTGTGCTAGGTCTCCTCGGACCCAACGGCGCAGGAAAAACGACGCTGATGTCGATCATTGCGACGGTTCTCCGCCCCACGAGCGGGAGCATCCGGTGGAAGGGCGAGGACGCGCTCGCACGCCCTGACCTGATCCGTCGCGTGCTCGGGTATCTGCCGCAGGACTTCGGCGTCTACGAGCGCCTGACAGCCACCGAGTTCCTCTGCTACCTCGGCCGTCTGAAGGGTCTCTCCGGGCGTGGGCTGCGAGACGGCGTCGCGGAGATGCTCGACCTCGTAAACCTTCGCCCGGCGGCATCGCGGCCCCTCGCCGGATTCTCGGGAGGGATGCGCCAGCGCGTCGGCATTGCGCAGGCGCTGCTGGGCAACCCCGAGATCGTCATCGTCGACGAGCCGACCGTCGGGCTCGACCCCGAGGAGCGCGTCCGATTCCGCAACCTCCTCTCGGAGCTCGCGCACGGGCGAATCGTGATCCTGTCGACGCACATCGTGTCCGATCTCGAGGCGGTGGCTGACCGCATCGCCGTGATCCGGCAGGGTCGTCTCGTCAGGATCGCGACACCCGGGGAGCTGCTGTCGCACGCCGCGGGACGAGTGTTCCGCGTCGTCGTCGACGCCGACCGGCTCGCGCAGGTACAGAAGGCCGTCGCCGTCTCGAGCATCTCGCGGAAAGCGGACGGCGTGCACGTGCGCTTCGTCGCCGAGTCGCCGACGATCCCCGGCGCCACCGCGATCGAGCCGACACTCGAGGACGCGTACCTGCTCACGAACCTGGAGGCGGCGTGAACTACGTCGCCTCGGCGCTCGTCGCGCAGCTCGACGCCGAGACGCGCATGCGCCTCCGCTCGGCCGCGACCGCGATCGCGGTGCTTGCGATGTTCGCGATCGCGTTCACCTATATCCCGGATCCGTCGTCGAACCGCGTATCGATCAGCTGGGAGCACGATGGCAAGCTGATGTCGGGGCTCTACACCTCGTCGTACATCGGCTGGGTCGTGGGGATGCTGACGTCGATGTTGCTGCCATTCGTCGGCTTCTACCTCGTCACCGGATCGGTGAAGCGCGACATCGAACGGCGGATCTGGCCGATCGTCGGAGCAACACCAACACCGCGCATCGCGTACCTTGCCGGAAAGCTGCTTTCGAGTTTTGCGTACCTCATGCTTCTCGCGGCGATCTCGCTGATCCCCGCGACGTTTCTCTTCTTCCGCTACGGACACGGCCCGTTCAGGCCCGTCGACATGATCACCCCGTGGCTTCTGCTCGTTCCGCCGTCGTTGCTGTTCACCGCGGCGATGGCGCTTCTGTTCGACGTCACGCCAGGACTGAGGGGCCGCGGCGGGTACGTCGTCTGGTTCTTCGCGTGGACGATGCTGTTCTTCATGATTCCCGGCCAGCTCGCAGGTCTACTCGACAAAGACAGGAAGGAACTAGAGAATCCGGCGTTTGACCCCGCAGGCATCGTGATGGTCGAGAAGGCCGTGCAGCAGACGATCGCCTCGAGGCCGAAGTCGCTGAACCTGGGGATCGGGATCGTGTCCCGCCCGATTCAACGCATCGATTTCCCCGGAGTTCCTGTCACGGCGGAACTGGCCGCCTTGCGCGGCGCGCAAGGCCTCTGGAGCGTCGGCGTGCTCGCGCTCGCGACTGTCGTGTTCCCGCTCGGAGCCGCGCGATCGGCGAGACGGTTCTCGCGACGCAGGAAGAACGGTGACGAGCTTCGCGAGGCCACGGCCGAGCCGAGCCTCGGGGACATTCACGTTCGACTCGTGACGCGCGAGTCGCGCCCGTCGTTCGCGCGATCGGTCCTCGCCGACGTGCAACTCCTCTGGCAGACAGCGTCATGGCTCAAGTGGCCGATGGCGGGCGCCTCGCTGCTGACGCTCGTGCTTCCGGCACGGGGCTCGAGTGCCTGCACTGCGATCGTGCTGATTCTCTCCGCAATCGTGATCTCGGAGGCGGCCGCGCGTGAAGCGCTTGCTGGCACCTCGTCACTCGTGTTCGCGCAGCCGGGAGTACCACGGTCGACGGTCGCGTGGAAGGCGGCGAGCGTCTCCGTGTTCGTCCTCGCCATCCTCCTGTCGACCCTCACGCGCGCTGCACTCGCGGGACCCGATCGATTCGCGGCGATCGTGCTCGGGGCGGTGTTTGTCGTGTCGGCTTCGGTCGGTCTCGGCTGGCTGACGCAGGGGGGAAAGTTCTTCAGCGCGCTCTTCACCGCGGTGTGGTACGTCGCGGTCCAGGGTCAGCTCGACTTCACGGGTGTGTTCGCGATCGTGCCCGACCTGACACTCTGTGCGTCGTTTGCGGGCGCGGGGCTCCTCGTGCTCGGCATCGCCTGGGCGCAGGAGCGTCGTCGCGCTAGGTGACCCTTCCCCGGGCGGCCGCGCCTCTCGGCTACGCGTACGGGAACGCGAGCGTCAGGAACGTCTTGAGCAGGTAGATGACGAACAGCAGCAGCAGCGGGGAGAAGTCGATGCCGCCTGTCTTCCACGGCGGGAGCAGGCGCCGGAACGGCTTGAGGATCGGGCGCGTCGCCGCCTCGAAGAACTCGTTGAGCGTCACGATCGTCTCGTAGACGCGACGATGCTTCCAGCGGAACTTCGAACGCTGCATGAAGAAGCCGACCCAGGAGAGAATCACCCACGCCACGATGAAGAACTCGAGCGCGTTGAGTATCCAGTGCGCCCCGCGCAGCAGCGTGACGACCGCGGCGGTGCCTGGATCCATCAGCCGCGTTCCCCGAAGATCGCCCGGCCCACCCTGACCATGGTGGCGCCTTCCTCGATTGCGATCTCGAAGTCGTCGGTCATCCCCATCGACAGCTCGGCGAGAGCACCAGGGACCATGCCCGCCGCGATGGTGTCCCGCAGTTCGCGGAGCGCGCGAAAGTAGCCGCGGGTCCGCTGCGCGTCGTCGATCGGAGGGATCGTCATGAGTCCCCGAAGCGAGAGATTGGGGAGCGCTGCGACGTCCTGGACGAGTTTCGCCGCGTCGCCGATCTCCACGCCGCTCTTCTGGGGCTCGGCACCAATGTTCACCTGCACGAGAACGTCGAGCTTCTTGCCCGCCTCTCCGGCCTCTTTGTCGAGCCTCTCGGCGAGAGACATCCGATCGACCGACTGCACCACGTCGAAGAGGTGGACGGCATCCTTCGCCTTGTTCGACTGGAGATGGCCGATCATGTGCCAGCGAGCGTCGCGACCAACCTCTCCGATCTTCTCGCGCAACTCCTGGACGCGGTTCTCTCCAAGGTCTCGTACACCCGCCTCGATCGCCGAGCGGACCGCGTCGGCGCCGAACGTCTTGGAGACGGCGATCAGCTGTACCGCCGCGGGCTCGCGGTGGGCGCGCTCGCATGCGGCGGCGATCCTCGCGCGCACTGCGTCGAGGTTGTGCGCGATCTCGTGCGCGGGCCGCGAAGCGGAGCGCGGAGTCACCATGTCAGCTCGTCTTCTCAGCGTAGACGATGCGGCGGCAGCCCTCGCAGGTGATGATGTCTCCCCGGTGCACCTGGAGAATCGCCTGGGAACGCACCTTGAACCGGCAGTTGCTGCAGGAGTCCCCCTCGAGCAGCGACATCGCGATGCCGTGCCGCTGTTCGAAGATCCGCTGGAACTGACGGAGCGGGCCCGGGGGAATGTCGGCCTCCGCTTCCGCAACGCGCTGCTTCGCCTTGTCGAGCTCGCTGCGCACCTCGTGCAGGCTCTCCTGCCACTCTCCGTGCGCAAGCTCCCACTCGGCGGTCAGTTCCGCGTGAGACTCCTTGAGCGCGTCGAGCGCATTCTGTGCGGCCTCGATCTCTCCCATCTTCGCGAGCTCGGCATCCTCGATCTCCTTCTTCTTCTTTCGAGCGATGTCGATCTCTTTCCAGGCAGCGGAGTACTGCTGCTGGTTCTTCACCATCTTCATCTGGCCCTCGTACTTCGTGAGGGCCTCCTGCTCCATCTGCAGGTCGCCGTCGAGCTTCCTTCGCTCGCGGCCAAGCTGGTCGAGCGTCGCCTGCAGGCGGTCCATCTCCGCCTTCGCCGTCTCGTACTTCCGATCGATCTCGGCGAAGTGGTCGGGCTTGACCGACAGGCGGCGATCGAGAGCCGCCACTTCGGTCAAGACTTTCTGCAGGTTCCACAGCTTCTCGAGAACGTTCAATGCCAAATCCTCCTGAGACACGAAGGGCGTCCCTCGTCGGAACGCCCTGGTGAACTCACAGCGATTCCCATTGGAATCAATCGACTGTTCATCGCGAGAATTGCTTTCGTAATCATCCGCCTCGTGTTGGTGGGTCCACCAGGATTCGAACCTGGGACCTGCCGGTTATGAGCCGGTAGCTCTAACCGCTGAGCTATGGACCCGGCGGCGACGAATTGTAGCACAGCGATCACGACGAGCCCGGCGGCCCCGGACGTGGGCGTGGCCGGGGCCTTTGCCCGGGCCTGAGCCGCTTGCGGCCGTGCTACGATTTCACGTCGAAGCAGGCGGCTCACCCCGGCTCCGTTGGCCATCGAAGCCGCACCGCAACACCAGGATTCGAGGTCCGACATGCCACGAGCGAAGAAGCGGGCGGCGGCCCCGGGCAGAAAATCAAGGGCGACGCGAGGGCTCACCCGGATGGACTACGAGCGGGCCACCGGATGGCTCGTGCGGGTCTACCGTGGAGGAGCCACGCACTCGAAGTTCTTCGCCGACAGCCTCCACGGCGGGAAGGCGCGTGCCAGACGAGCCGCGACCGAGTATCTGGCCGTCTACGAGACGCTGCATCCTCCGGTGAACCCGCCGCCTCCGCCTCCGGTAAACACGCTTCGTCCAGCGCTCGCCTCCACCAGGGTGCGCGGCGTGTCCGAGACGTTTCATCGCCTCGCGTCCGGCAGGAAGCTGCCCTGCTTCAGCGTGAGCTATCGCCTCGAAGGACTGCGTCGGACCAAGCGCTTCTACCACCATCTGTTCACGAGCCGCCGCGCCGCGCTGAAGGCTGCGACCGAGTTCCGCCGGGACGTCGAGGAGCAGATGATGCGGGAGCACAGGAAGCGGCTGCGGGAGTGGGCCCAACAGCAGGGCGGGAGCGGCAAGGCAACGTAACCAACCCTGGGCGCCGAGCCACCGGGGCCATTCCGCTCAGATCTCACCAGCCGATGCCTGCGGACGCCGGGAGCAAAAAAACGAGGGGCGTTTCCGCCCCTCGTCCGGATATCGATTTGTAGCGTGCTAGCGCATGACCTCGACGCGGTCACCGACTTCCATCGAGTAACGCATCTGAGTGATCATGCCGGTTGCAGTTTTGCCTTCGGCGGTCAGTACCCCGAGCTCACCGAGCAGGATCCGAGGGCCGCCGTACGGGTTGTCACGATAAATCGTGAGGAACGTGCCCGGCTCGACCAGATCGTCGCGCCCCAGGTTGATCTCGACCACAGAGCCCTCACCCAGAGCCCAGTCGTAGTCCTTGGCGCCGACGATGTAGCCCTGCGCCTTCTCGCTTGCCGGGTCGCAATACGTGACCATCTCCGGCCTGCGGACGATCGGGATCGGGATCTGCGGGACGGGCTTGAGCCTGTCACCGATGTGCATGTCCTTGCACGATTGCACGACGATCGCCGTCGAGTCGTACTCGTTCGCGCAGAGGATCTTCACCTGTCCGCGGAAATCGTAGTGCCGCCCGACTCTTTCCTTCGTGACGGGGTGATTGATGACCTGCGAGGGCTTCACGACGAGATACGTCTCGCCGGCCGCAAGGCCGGTCGCCGTGCCGCCGTCGATGAAGATGATGTCTCCGACGCTCATCCCGGCAATCTGCTCGCTCGCCCCCTTGACGTAGCGCGTCTCGACGTCCTCGAACATCCGGATGGAGTTTGGGAGAGACTCGTCTTCCGTCGCGAGATATCCGTAGCAGTAGATGTCGGCTTCCTTGCCGAGTGGCATGGGCTTCGTGGAATCTTCCAGCGTCGCAGTCATGCCGCCTTCGGAGTCCTGGGCCGACATCTCGAACTCGCCTTCACCGACCGCGGTCGCATCGCCCGCCGTCTCGCCCTGAATCAGCAGCGGGTCGCCGGGGTAGATCCAGTGAGCGTCGGTGATGTAGGTGTTCTGCTCCCAGAGCTGCGGCCACAGATAGGGATTGCCGTAGTACTTATTGGCGAGATCCCACAGCGTGTCGCCCCTCTCGATGATGTGGACCTTGGCTCCGGCCGGGAACGTGGCGGGATCGGGAGGATTGTACGGAGTCCAGTGGTCGCCAACTTTATGCAACTCGGTTGGCGGATTGGTCGCTGCATTCGCATAGGCCAGCGGGACCGCGGCCATAAACAGGAGGATGGAAACCACACAACGCACGCGCACCATTTACCCCTCCCCAAGTCATCCAGAGCGAAAAATTCAAGAGAAAGTTAGCGCAAACAATGGCTTAGTGTCAAATCTCCTGCGCCCGCGCGGCCCGCGAGCTAGGCCTCGCCGAACACCTCGGCCGTAAAGCTCTCGAGGCTGCACCCGGCCTGCCGCCAGCTTCCCGACGGTAGTCCCGCCTTTACGCAAAGCCGCTCGAGGAACGTCGGGACGTCCCAACCGTACTCGACGGGAACCTGCGGCAAGAGCAGCCCGCTCCGGCCGGAGAGGTGAATCAGGAGCCCGTGGCGGCCGATCACGATCCGTGACGGATCGCTCACCGGGACGAACTCGCCGAGAACCGAGATCTCCAGATGCACGCGATCGAGCTCGCTCGCCGACAGCGGAGGAAACCGGGGATCGCGCGTGGCGGCGTTCACCGCGCTTTCGGCGACGGCCCGGAAGACCGGCTGCGACGCGTCGAGCGTCCCGATGCATCCCCGAAGGTCCCCCTCGATCGTGAGAGTCACGAATGCTCCGGCCGGTCGCTGCAAAGCCTCCGGTATCTCCTCCACCACAGGTTTCCTGCGCTCGAGATGCGCGGCGATCGCTTCGCGCGCGATCCGCAGCAGCATCGTGCGATGCTCCCGGGCGAGAGGCGGGCTCTCCTGCGCCTCGATCATCTCGTCCACACGATAACTCCGCGGGCGGCTTTCGGCCAGCCTCGGCGCTATGCGCCCGCGGCCTGCGCGCCGGCGGGCTGCCGGCGCAGGAGGACGAGATTTCTTCCGTAAATCAGCGGCAACGCGATGTAGCCGAGGATGATGGGCAGCTTGTCGACGTGAAGGGCGTAGATGAGCGTCACGATGCTCCCCCAGAAGCTGAGGTGCCAGAAGACTGCCGGGACCACCAGGATCTTCTTCTTCTCGGACGCCAGCCACTGCACGAGGAAGCGGCTGGTGAAGATCGCGTTCCCGAGAAGGCCGAAAGCTGTCCACCAGTACGAGTCGACGTAAAACCACCCGACCCACTGACCGATAAAGGGCTGGAGAAAGGCGCCTTCCTGCATCGTGCCTCCTGAGGCGATCCCGTCGGTTCAATCGGCGACGCGAACGCCGAAGACGGATTCGAAGTTTCTGGTAGTGATCGAGGCGACCTCGTCGAGGCTGATCGACCAGAGCCCGGCGAGCGTCTCCGCGACACGGAGCACCCATGCGGGCTCGTTGCGCTGGCCCCGATGGGGAACGGGGGCGAGATAGGGTGTGTCGGTCTCGATGAGCACACGATCGTGCGGCAGCCGCCGCGCGGCCTCGCGAAGGCTATCGGCACTTCGAAAGGTCAGGATGCCCGAGAACGAGATGTAGAAACCG
The DNA here is from genome assembly GCA_023700825.1 of Thermoanaerobaculia bacterium. Lineage (GTDB taxonomy): Bacteria > Acidobacteriota > Thermoanaerobaculia > Gp7-AA8 > Gp7-AA8 > JACPDH01. The sequence continues at coordinate 23,476 of JAMPYE010000005.1, forward strand.
CGATCGACGAGCCTCGAGGCAACGTCGTACGACTCGGTGTACGAATGAAGAATCCCCCGCACGCCGCTCGACTTTTCGCTCTCGAGGATTGCGACGAGGTCGTCAGTCGACTCGCGATTGTGGATGATGACCGGGAGATCGCTGCGCTTCGCGATCGCGATCTGACGCACCAGCGCGGCGCGCTGCACCTCGCGCGGAGAGTGGTCGTAGTGGTAGTCGAGTCCGATCTCGCCGATCGCCACGACGCGCGGCCTCGCGGCGAGCCGCTCGACGAGCGCCGCCGCCTCGTCGTCGAAGTCCTTCGCCTCGTGCGGATGGAATCCGACCGCGGCCCAGACGTCCGAGTGAGCTTCGGCGATACGGACGCACTCGTCGAGATCCTCGAGGCGGGTCGCGGGCACGACGAGACCCGCGACACCCGCAGCACGCGATCGCTCCAGCGCGCCGTCGGCGCCTTCGTACATCGCCAGGTGGCAATGGCTGTCGGTGAATCGTGCCATCGGCCTCAAACGCGCTCGACGACCATCGAGATACCCATTCCGCCCGAAACACAGAGCGTCGCCAGCCCCGTCGACTTGCCGAGGCGGACCATCGAGTGGATCAGAGTCGCGAGGATGCGCGCGCCGGTGCAGCCGATCGGATGCCCCAGCGCGATCGCGCCGCCATTGACGTTCAGCCGTCCGCGGTCGAACTCGAGCTCGCGGTCGCAGGCGATGACCTGCGCCGCGAACGCCTCGTTCAACTCGACCAGGTCGATGTCGGCGAGCGACATGCCGAGCTCGGTCAGAAGGCTTCTCGTCGCCGGCACCGGGCCGATCCCCATCACCTTCGGATCGACGCCGGACTGCGCGTAACCGAGGATGCGCACCGCCGGCTTGAGCTCGTGACGTCGCACCGCCGCGGCGCTGGCGACGAGCATTGCCGCGGCTCCGTCGGTGATTCCCGACGAGTTTCCCGCGTGAACGGTTCCGTCCTTCCGAAAGACCGGCGGGAGCTTTCGCATCCCTTCGACGGTCGCGTCCGAGCGAAGATGCTCGTCGTGCGCGAACAGATCGACACCCTTCTTCGTCTCGACCGGGTAGGCGACGACCTCCGCGTCGAAGAACCCCGCGGCCCACGCGGCGGCGGCCTTACGCTGAGACTCGACCGCGAATGCGTCCTGCTCGTGCCGAGTGATGCCGTAGCGGTCGGCGAGGTTCTCCGCGGTCGCTCCCATCATCTGGTCGGCGAGGGGACACATGAACCCGTCGCGCGACATGCCGTCGACGAGCTCCGCGTCACCCATCCGGAGCCCCCAGCGAACGCGCGGCACCATGTAAGGCGTGTTCGACATCGACTCGGTCCCGCCGGCCAGGATCAGGTCGGCCTCGCCGAGGCGAATCTGGTCCGCTCCGCTCCACACGGCGCGCATCCCCGACGCGCATGCCTGGTTGACAGTGTAGGCCGGCACGCTCTCGGGAAGCCCTGACCTCACGCTGACCTGACGCGCCGGGTTCGGTCCGGCCCCCGCCTGGCGCGCATGGCCGAAGATCACCTCGTCGATCTGGCTGCGATCGACCCCCGACCTCGTCACCACCTCACGGGCGATGAAACTGCCGAGCTGGACCGCGGACTCGGAGGCGAGCGATCCGCCGAATTTTCCAATCGGCGTCCTCAGCGGCTCCACGATGTAGATCGCTTCCTTGAGCTTAGACATGTTCGATCACCTTGCCATCGATGAGGTCGGGCACGAGCGCCCGATAGGTCTCGATCGCCGCGAGAATATCCCCCTTCGCGATCCGTTCGCGGTCCGTGTGCGCGTCGAGGATCGATCCCGGCCCGTAGAGCAGCGGTCGCCCGAGATTCCCCAGGTGCGGCGCGTCGGTGTTGAACGCTACGACTGTCGATTGCGCGCCGCGCGGCACCACCATCGGCACGGGCGCGTTTCCATACCATCGCGAGACGTGTCCGTCGAAGGGAGCCACGAGGCTCTCCAGACGTCGAAGGACGATCTCCGGCTCCTCGACCAAACGAAAGATCATCTCCAACTCCGCGGAAGGCGGGACGATGTTGGCTTTCAGCCCTCCGCGCACGACACCGACGTTTGCGGTGGTACGGCCGAGCGACGGAGACTCGCCCCAGTCGAGCGCAGTGATCGCGCGAATCGCTTCGGCGAGTTTCACGATCGCGGAATCGCCAAGCTCGGGGTACGCCGAATGCGCCGCGACTCCGGAGAACTCGACCTTCACGGTCAGCGCTCCCTTCGTCGCCCGAACGAATGTCGACTCCGTCGGCTCGCCGACGACGACGTACTCACTTCCGAGGCCCGCGAAGTGCTCGTTCGCGCGCTTCGCGCCAATCGAGTCGGTCTCCTCACCGACTACCAGCAGCAGACCGAACCCGTCCACTCCCTCGCCGAGCAGCGCCTCGGCCGCGCAGATCATCGCCGCCATCAGTCCCTTGGTGTCGCACGCCCCTCGGCCATACAGATGCGAGCCGTCTTCGGAGGAAGAAAAGAATGGCGGCACGGTGTCGATGTGCGTGCACAGGATCACGCGAGGTCGCGCGGCCGTGCGAGCGAGGATGTTGAACCGCTCACTCGAGACGTGATGGCGCTCGCACGAGAATCCCAGCGAGGAGAGCAACGGGTCGAGAAACTCACCGATCTCGCGCTCGAACTCCGTCGGCGAGGGGATATCGATCAACTGACGGGCTAGCTGGATCGGGTCGATGGGCATAGTCAACACTCTCTCGATGTCGCGCTACGGACGACGGATGGGCCTCGCAGGCACCGCGGAGTCCGGGCCGGGCTTGCTGCCGCCCCTCCGTCCTCCCTCGAGCCCCACTCCGATCGGCGCCGGACAGTCGGTCGCGCCACGCTTCGCCGCCGCGCGACGCAGTTCATTGTAGAGGCGATCGAACGGCGCCTTCGCGCACGCCTGGTCCATCGCGGCGACGTCGCCGTCAACGATCGCACGGCCGAACTCCGCGGTCAGCGCGTCTCGCGGTTCGAGCCCCTTGCCGATCTGCGCCGCCTTGGTGAAGTCCGTCATCGCCTCCTGTGGGCGGTTGAGAGCGAGGGCGAGCTCTCCCGCTCTAACCCAGCCCGCGGCTCTCGCCGGCTCGAGCTCGACGACTCGCTGGAACGACTCATAGGCATCGAGCGGCTGGCGCCGTTCGACGTGCGAGAGCCCTTTCCGATAGTAGTAGTCGGCAAGCTCGGCATTCGAGGCGTTTGCGGGAGGAGCTCCCACTCCGCCGCTGCCGTCGTCGCGAGCCAGCAGCGGAACCGCTCGAATCGGCACGGGCGGGACTGGCGAAGGCGTCGCGTTCGCGACGGAAGTGCCCGTGGCCGGGACCGCTGGAGCCATGTCGACGATCGTGGCCGTCGCCACCTGCGCCCCGGCCGGCTCCGGCGCGGGGGGCATTACGGCAATTTCGGTTCCGGCGGCGGCCGAAGCCGGCGCTGCAGAGGTCGTCATGCCTGCCGCCGGAGAGATTGGCGCATTGCGCGTGAGATACCACGCGGTGCCGACCACGCTTGCAATCACGATTGCGACCATCGCCACGATCCAGGGGAGCACCGACGCCTTTTCCCGCGGAGGGTGGCGCTCGATCACGGTCCGCGGCGTGCGTTTCAGCGTCGACTGCAGAGCGGGTTTCGGCGTCGTGATCATCGTCTGGATCGCGTTCTCGTCGGAACGCCCGTCGCTGACGACCGGCGCGTCCGGCACGGCCGGCGTCGCCGTGCCGAGCGCGTCGATGAGTTCGCGCGCCGTCGAATAACGGCGCACTGGGTCTTTCTCCAGGCAGCGCATGACGATCGCGCTGAGTTTCGGAGAGACGCCTGGCCGAGTCGCCCGCACGTGCGGCGGATCGTCGCGAATGATTCGTGTGAGCGTCAGGGCGGGCGAGTCGCCCTCGAACGGAAGCCTCCCGGTCAGCGCCTCGTACATCACGACTCCGAGCGAGAAGATGTCGCTCCGGCCATCGAGCAGCTTCCCCATCGCCTGCTCGGGCGACATGTACTGCACGGTCCCGATGATGATCCCAGCCTGCGTGCGGAACTCCGTGTCGCTCTTCGGCGTGTGCGGGTCGCCCGCATCGTGCCCGTAGCGTTTCGCGATTCCGAAATCGAGGACCTTCACGCGCGAGCCGGCGACGACGACATTGTCGGGCTTGATGTCGCGATGGACGATGCCCTTGTCGTGCGCCTCCGCAAGCGCCTCGGCGACGCCTCGGGCGACGCCGACGACCTCCGACTCGCTCATCCGACCCGATCGAATCGTGCGCGAGAGCGGCTCCCCGTCGACGTACTCCATGACGATGAACGCGCGATCGTCCTTCTGGTCGATCGCGTGAATCGTCGCGATGTTCGGATGGTTCAGTTGCGCCGCGGTCCGAGCTTCACGTTTGAATCGCTCGTTCGTTTCCCGGTCCTGGGCGCTGGCTGCGGGGAGGATCTTGATCGCGACCGTTCGGCGGAGCTTCACGTCCTCGGCCTTCCAGACCTCGCCCATGCCTCCCGCACCGATGCACTCGATCAGCCGGTAGGAACCGAACAGCTCGCCCGTGTTCATTGGAAGGTGATTCTACAGGTCCGCAGGCCATACTCGATGGCTACCATCCATCGACAGGAAGCCCGGCGATGCGGGGGCTATACCATTCCGTTCATCCGCCGGAGTGGAGGAATGGACATGCTTCGCGCCCGAAAGCTTCAGCAGGGCATGACCCTCGTCGAGCTTCTCATCGTCGTCGCCATCGTCGGCGTGCTCGCGGCGATCGCAATCGTCAATTACATGGTTGCGCTCGACAAGGCCAAACAGAAGAAGACGATGGCCGACATGCGCTCGATCGCGAGCGCGTGGGAGGCACGCGCCACCGATCGAGGCAGCTACAGCGCGGCGGGACAGGCGGCGGCATTCGTCTGGCCCGGAGAGGGGATCTCCGGCGCAGTTCTCGAAGACTTGCTCAATCCAACATACATCCGGCCGATGGCGCGCGCCGACGGCTGGGGCCGGGCGTTCGAGTTCGGGCTCGACGTCGCCGTTGGAAGCGCGAGCGGCGCGAGCATCTACGCGATCCGTTCCGCCGGCCGGGACGGAATTTTCGAATCGAGCTATCCGGACGAGACGACGACCCGATTCGAGTGCGACATCGTCTTCTCGAACGGCCAGTTCGTCGTGGTCCCCGTCGTCAAGTGATCATCGCGCGGCGGCGCTCGCAACGAGCGCATTGAGCCTGGCCCTGACCGACTGAATCGCGGTCGGAACGACGGCCGGATGGATCCGGTTCGTCATCAGCGCAACCGCCACGCCGGTCGCCGGATCGCACCAGATGCTGCACCCCGTGAAACCCGTGTGCCCGAACGCCCCGCGGGAGAGGGCCGCAGCGGGATGCGACCTCGCCTCCCCACGCAACAGCCATCCGAATCCGCGATTCTCCGCGAGGCCCAGCGTGTGATTGCGGATGGCCAGCGACCGGAGCGACTGCGAGAAGCGCGCTCGCTCGCCGTCCATCCATACACTCGCGAGCTTGACCACGTCGGCTGCCGTGGCGAACAGCCCTGCGTTCCCCGCGGCGCCACCGAGGTGAAACGCGTTGCCGTCGTTGACCTCGCCGTGAATCAGCGCTTCTCGAAAACCGTGAAACTCCAGCCCCCGATCGCGGACCATCGCCCGCTCGTGCGCGTTGCCCATTTCGGTGGGAGCGATGCGAGGGCGCATCGAGGCGTCGGGCGAGAGCACCGCGTCGCGAAGGCCCAGCGGCTCGAACAGCAACTCCGTGGCAAGCGCTCGAAGCGAGCGATCGAAGAGCCTCTCGAGAACGATGCCCAGAAGGATGAAGCCGAGGCAGCTGTAGATCACACCGGTCCCCGGCCAGTAGCGAAGCGGGCGCCTGGCGATCGACTCCACGTAGCCCTGCGTCGAGCTTCCTTCCGCGTACAGCGGATACCACGCCTGAAACCCGGCACGATGAGCGAGCAGGTCCGCGATGGTGATGCGGTCCGCGATCGGCGAGGCCCGAAGCTCGGGCGCCAGACGTGCGACCGGCTCGTCGAGCCGGAGCAGTCGACGATCCGCCGCGATCATCGTCAGCGCCCCGGTGACGAGGGGCTTGGTCAGCGACGCGGCGTCCCAGATCGTGTCGATCCGCGCGTCGGCCTGCGCCGGAATCAGTGAAGCCCGGCCTCGCGCTCCCGAGACGATCCGGCCGTCGCGAAACCGGACGGCCCAAGCCGCTCCCGGGAACTCACCCGCGGCGATCTGCTCGTCGAGAAGCGCCTCGACCGCGCCTCGCATCACGCCCTCGTCGACCCTGATTGCACACATTTCGCGACACTCCCGGGGTCCGCCCCGCCGCGGCGCGGCAGGCTGGGAAACCACGCCATATTCTGCGGCAAAACGACTTGCCCGCCGCGGACTCTTTCGCGGCGATTCCGCGTTCTCCGTACCGCTGGTTGGGGTGGGGTGAATCTGCTAAGATCCGCCGTCCTCGACACCGAGAATCAGGTAAATCACTCGAAATGTTCCGCCTAGAAAAGCTCCAGATCAACGGATTCAAGTCCTTCTACGACCCGGCCGAGATCCTCTTTCCGGCATCGCTGACGGCTATCGTCGGCCCGAACGGCTGTGGCAAGTCGAACATCTCCGACGCACTGATCTGGGTTCTCGGAGAGCATCGGGCCTCGAACATCCGCGGCGAGAAGATGGAAGACGTGATCTTCCAAGGCTCCGAGCGACGCAAGGCGCTCGGCATGGGCGAGGCGACGATCACGCTCCAGACCGCGGGGGAACACCCTGCGGCCGAAGACGGCCGGATCGTCATCTCGCGACGCGTCTACCGCACGGGCGAGTCGGAGTTCAGGCTCAACGGAAAGCGCGTGCGCCTCAAGGACATCTCCGACATTCTCATGGATACCGGTCTCGGCATCCGCAACTACTCGGTGATGGAACAGGGGAAGATCGACCTGATCGTCTCCAACAAGCCGCAGGACCGCCGCAAGCTGATCGAGGAAGCGGCCGGCATCACGAAGTACAAGACCAAGCGCCGCGCGGCCGAGCTCAAGCTCGACGAGACGCAGGCGAACCTCGTCCGGATCGACGACACGCTCGCGGAAGTCACGCGGAACCTGAACTCGCTGAAGAGGCAGGCCGCCAAGGCGCGCCGCCACAAGGAGCTCGTCGATCAGCTCGCCGGCGCGAAGCGCTCGCTTTACGCGGGCCGCATCCTGGCCGCGCGCGCCGAGAGCAGCGAGAGCGAAGCCGCCGTGGTCGTCGCGCAGAACCTGGAAAGTGAAGCGGCTGCGATTCTCGGCACCGACGAAGCGTTGCTCGCGGAAACGCGCTCGCTGTACGCCGAACGCTCGGCGCAGGCGTCGGCTCTCCGCGAGGAGCTCGCCCGGCTCGGCTCCGAAGCCGAGCGGCTCCGCTCGTTCCTCGCGCAGTCCGAGACGAACCTCACGGATCTGACGCAGCGCCACCAGGGCGCCCGCGAGCAGGTCGCGTCGATCGAGGTCGAGGCCCGCGAGCAGCAGGACGTACTCGCCGAGAAGGGCCGATTGCTCGACGCGGCGAACGCCGAGCGCGACCGCCTGCGCGCAGCCTCCGAAGAGCTCGAGCGGGAGCGGCAGTCGCAGGGCGACGCCGTGCGCACGATGGAACGCGAGCTCGCCACGGCGCGCGAGCAGCAGATGAAGACCATCGCGCGCATCTCCGAGGCGCGCAATCAGCTCCACCAGC
>JAMPYE010000251.1 GCA_023700825.1 Thermoanaerobaculia bacterium
GAATCAACGCACGCAGCACTCAACCGTTCGCCTTTGGGATGCCCTTGCCTGCTTTGACCTTTGAACTATGGCCTTTGGCCTGCCGTATCCATCTCGATGAGCACGACGTGGCTCGTGATCGCGCCGCGCGCGCAGGCGAGGTCCTGTCCGTCGGGAGACCAGGCGAACGCGAAGATCTCGGGTCCTTCGCGGAAGCTCGTGACCCGTTCGGGAGCGCTTCCGTCGACGGGCTGTCGCCATATATCGGCCACGCCATCACTCTTCGCGACGTAGGAGAGCGCGCGGCCATCGGGCGTCCAGCGGGTCAGGTGATTGTTCGCGCCCATCCAGTAGTTGACCGGGATATCGAGGAGGCGCAGCGGCTCGCCGCCGCCGATCGGCACGATCGCCACGCGCGCTTTCGTCTGCGCCGGATCCCACCACGAACAGGCGAAGGTCTTGTCGTCGGGCGCCACCGAGGGCCACGACGACGGTTGCGTCGTCAACTGCTCGGGCTCGCCTCCCTCGACCTTCACCCGCCAGATCGTCCTCACTCCCGAGCGATTGGTGTGGAAGTAAGCCCACTTGCCGTCCGCCGAGATCGAGGGGCTCGTCTCGTGGGTGCCGCGCGTGAGCGGAGTCGGAGCGCTCCCGTCCGAATTGATCCGCCACAGGTTCGGACGCCCGTCCCGGGTCGACACGAAAACGATGAAGCGGCCGTCAGGACTGGCCGCCGGCAGAACGTCGCTGTGGCCGTCGGTGATCCGCTGGGGCGCTCCTCCCTCAGGAGCGACGACCCACAGATCGCGCTCGTCGCTTCCCTCGGAGGCATAGACGACTCTGCCGTCCGCGGTCCAGTTGAGACCGCTCGCCCCGTCGATGTTCTCCGAAGCCGCGACCATCGGCCTCGCTCGCGACGAGTCTCCATCGGGAACGAGCCAGAGTTGCGAGCTCTGCGTCTTCTGCAGCGTGACGATGCTCCTGCCGTCGAGCGAAGGGCTGAGCGCCTCGTAGTCGTTGAGATCGTTCGTGAGGCGATGCCGCGTCCCGTCCTTCGAGTCGACGAGCCAGAGCTGGTTGCGCGTCGAGGTCGGCGACTCCTTGCCGTTGACCGCGATCGTGTCTCCGTCGCCCGTCCAGGCGAGGTTCTCGATCATGCGCCATCCGGAGCCGATCTCGCGAAGCGCGCTGCCGTCGACGGCAACCTCGACGAGCCGAGTCTCGAACCCCTCCGAGAAGGCGCCGAGCGCCGCCACGAGATGTTTTCCGTCGGGAGCCCAGGTCACCGCACCCCAGGCGTCGGGCAGCTTCCTGACGCTGACCGTCCTTTCCCGCGACCCATCCGAGCCGATCACCATCAGGCGCGTCTCTCCCTGCTTCCGGTCCTGCCGCGAGAAGGCGATCCAGTTTCCGTCGCGCGATATCGCGACCCGACTGTGCAGGCCGTCGAGGATCGTCTGCGTGACACCGCCGCCCGGCAACGGAACGCGCCGCACGGAACCGAGATCGGTTACGTTGTCGGCGCTCACGTAGTACACGTAGTCCCCGTTAGGCGAAACGACACAGTCGACGTAGTGCACCTCGGCAAACGGCACGAGCGCGACGTCGCTCCCCGTCGACACCTGGCGGACCCATAGGCTCTGCCCTCGTCCCTCGTCGACGGCGTGAACGATGTAGCGGCCGTCGGGAGAGAGCGCCATCGTCACCGACTTCGTCGTGCCTGCGATCCTCCGGATCTTCATCGACTCGAAGGGCGCGGGATCGGGCGCGCCCGGGCGAAGGAGCAGAACCGTGGCGAGGACGGCGACCGCGGCCGCGCCGAGCGCCGCCGCCGTCACGAGGAGAGTCTGCCGCGCCGGCATCTTCCTCCGGCTCGCGAACCTCGGTGACGAGCCCGCGGGGATCGTCTCGAATTGTCTCCTCACCTCACGAAGCCCGAGAGCAAGCTCCTTCATCGACTGGAACCGCTCCTCGGGATCCTTCGCGAGACATCGCCGGACGATCCACTCGAGCTCCGGCGGAGCGTCGGGAGCGACCTCGAGCAGCGGCGGCGGGTGCATATGAACGATGTTGTGCATCGTGTCGATGGGAGAATCGGAAGCGAACGGGTTCCGGCGCGCGATCGCGTGGTAGAGGATGCAGCCGAAGGCGAAGATGTCGGCGCGATGATCGGCGGGCCGCTGCTCGATCTGCTCGGGCGCCATGTAGCCGAACGTCCCCATGAGAATCCCTGGTCTGGTGCTGGCGAATACGTCTGTCGCCCCTTCCGGCGTCGCGTCACTCTGGTCGTGACGGTCCAGGAGCTTCGCCAGCCCGAAGTCGAGCACCTTCGCGAAGCCCTCGGGCGTCACCATGATGTTCTCAGGCTTGAGGTCGCGATGGATGATCCCCGAGGCGTGCGCCTTGGCCAGGCCGTCGGCTGCCTGCGCGAGCACGTCGATCTTCTGCTTCATCGAGAAGTCGGGATCGAGGATCTTCGTCCCGAGCGTCTCCCCCTCGATCAGCTCCATCGCGATGTAATGCGTGCCGCGACCCGCCTCGAACCCGTCGATCCCGGTCTTCCCAATCTCGTGGATCGTGACGATGCTTGGGTGATTGAGCGCGGAGGCCGCCTTCGCCTCCAGGATGAAGCGCGCGACGAGATCCTCGCTGTCGACCAGCTTCGGCAGGAGAATCTTGATGGCGATGTGGCGGCCGAGCCCCCGATCGAAGGCCTTGTAGACCTCGCCCATGCCTCCGACACCGAGGACTGAGACGATCGTGTAGTTGCCGACGGCTGTGCCGGGCGGAAGTGAAGGCATGGGGGCGGCTGCTGTCCGGCGACATTATATTCGCGGAGAACGAGCCGCAGGCTGCCGCATACGACAGGGGAAAAGATCCAGGCCGGGCAAGTGAAGCCCGGTCGTCCGCCGCCCTCACTCCGTGCTCGTCGTGGACTACTCGACCGCCCGCTGGTGTTACGATCACCCGTTGACGCCGGCTCCCCTTCCCGGGTGAGCCGCAGCAAGGACTGAACGAAAAGCATGCATACCCAGGGATTACCCGAACATCCGGTCCCCACGACCGACAAGACCTTCGCAGACCTCGGCCTCTCGGCCCCGATTCTCGACTCGATCCGCGCGGTGGGTTTCGTGAATCCGACGCCCATCCAGGCTGCAGTGATCCCGCGCGCGCTCACCGGGCGCGACCTGATCGCGCTGGCACAGACCGGCTCGGGCAAGACGGCCGCCTTCGTGATCCCGCTCGCCGAGCGGATGACGCATAGACGCGGAGTCCGCACGCTCATCATCTCGCCCACGCGCGAGATCGCACTTCAAACGCAGACCTTCATCGAGCTTTTCGGCAAGAATCACGACCTCGAGTCGACCTGCCTGATCGGCGGGGTCAAGATGGGCCCGCAGCTCGACGCCCTCAAGCACGGCCCCGACATCGTCGTCGCGACGCCGGGGCGCCTGCTCGACCACATCCAGCGCCGCTCGATCGACGTCAGCCAGGTGGAGGCGCTCGTGCTCGACGAGGCCGACCACATGCTCGACCTCGGATTTCTTCCGCAGGTGCGGCAGATCATCCGCCGCATCCCGGCGAAGCGCCAGACGATGATGTTCTCCGCGACGATGCCGCCGGCGATCGAGGAGCTCGCGCGAACGCTGCTCGACGACCCCGAACGGATCGACATCATGCCGGAAGGGCGCGCCGCGACGGGACTGAACCACCGGCTCTACGTCGTCGGCGTGGAAAACAAGCGCCCGTGCCTGCGCGAGCTGCTCCAGGAAGAGCTCGGCTCCACCCTCGTCTTCGTGCAGCGCAAGATCGACGCCGAGTGGATCTACCACATCCTCCACAACGAAGGGCACCCCGTCGCGCGCATCCATTCGGACCGCTCGCAGGGGCGCCGCGTGGAGGCGCTCGAGAACTTCCGCGAAGGACAGCACCGGATCCTCGTCGCGACCGACATCGCGGGGCGCGGCATCGACGTTCCCGGCATCACGCACGTGATCAACTTCGACATGCCGGAGACGGTCGAGGAGTACGTCCACCGCGCAGGGCGCACGGCGCGCGTCGCGGCGACGGGGATCGTCTCGACGATCGCGACGTGGCAGGAGCTGCGGATGGTCGCGGAGATCGAAGCTGCGATCGGGCAACAGATTCCGCGCTGCAGCGTGCCGGGCATCCCACCGTGGGTCGAGGCCGCGAAGACCACGAAGACGCGCGAGCGTCGCCGCGTTTGACGGCGCTCTTCCGCGAGTCTCTGCTACGCTTCCGTCATGGTGCCGCGCGCGCACATCTGGTCGGTCGTCCGCAGGATCCCCCGGGGTCGGGTCGCGACCTACGGGCAGATCGCCGAGCTCGCCGGCGTCGCGGGACACGCGCGCCAGGTCGGCTACGCGCTCAACGCGCTGCCGGAGGGAAGCTCGATCCCGTGGCACCGCGTCGTGAACTCGTTCGGCGAGATCAGCGCGCGCTCGGCCGACGACTCGCACGAGCTGCAACGCATGCTGCTCGAAGCCGAGGGCGTCGAGTTCGACGACAAGGGCCGGCTCGACCTGCGACGGATCCGCTGGGACGCGTCGCGCTCGCTGGCGTCGCTTCGAAAGCGCGAGCTCCCGGGACGTTAGGCTCGACAGGCGCGGCGCCCGAGGAATGAAACTGTAACGTGTGGCGCAACACGCTGGATTGCGCGACGAAGGTACGTGTTGTCGTCCTGAGCGAAGCGAAGGACCTCGCAGGCTTCCGAAATCATGACCTTCGGTACATGGCCCATTCCATGACCACGGAAGCCTGAGAGGTCCTTCACTCCGCTACGCTACGTTCAGGACGACATCCTCTCCTCGAGGTGGAGTCGACAGTTTCCTGGAAGCGCGGCGAAGGACGACAACGCGTACGTTAGGCGCGCCGACCTCAACCCCCGATCACCCGCTCCACGAGCTCCCGCATCCGCGCGCGGGTCTTCTCGCGGTCGTAGTCCCGCGCGACCCACGCGCGCCCCGCCGCCGCCAGCTCCCGCGCCCTCGCCGGCTCGCGCAGAAGCCTCACGACGGCCGCCGCGAGCTCCGCAGGCGTCTCGCAGGCTTCGGCAGCGCCCGAGGGAAACGACACGCCGCGAAGCGCCGCCGGAAGCGCGGCCACGGCGAGCCCCGCTTCGCACGCCTCGAGCAGTTTGACCGACTGACCCGTGCCGAAGCGGACCGGCAGCACCGCGACGCGCACGCGCCGCAGCAGCCGCGCACGATCTTCCATCGGGCTGAGCACCTCGATGCCGTCGCGTCCGTGCGCATCGAGCAGGGAGACCGGAGCGTCTGCTCCGGCAAGAAGGAGCCGCGACGCCGGAAGCGACGCGCGCACCGCCGGCCAGACCTCCCGCAGCAGCAGCTCCGCCGCGTCGCGATTTGCGAAGAACCCGAGCCTCCCCCAGAACGCGCAGTCGATATCGCGCGCTGAGTCGTCGAGAGGGCGCAGCTCCACGCCGACCGGGATCACCTCCGCCCGTCCGTCGAACGGCGCGCGCTCGGCCTCGCCGACGACGACCACCGCGTCCGCTTCGCGCGCGACGATGCGCTCGCGCTCCCGCGTCAGGCGCGCCTCGCGCCTCCAGAACCATCGCACCGGCCCGCGCGCTCTCCGCGCGCGCTCCTCCCTGCTCCTGCTCAGTGCGTCGACTGCATCGACGAGCGTGCGCGCGGCGAGCGCTCTCGTCTCGATCCAGGGGAGCGTCCGCGTGAGAACGCAGACCGCCACGTCGAACCGCTCCCCGCGAATCGCGCCGAGTGCCCCGCTCCAGTCGAGCCGCCCGGCGAGCGCATCGTGCAAAGGGAGCCTTCGGGCGACGGTCGACAGCCCCGCGGCGAGCGCCCCCGCACCCGACGGCACGGCCACGACGTGACGCACCCCGCGGGGCACGAGAGGGGGCAGCCCGGGTGGTGCGACGAGAGTGACCTCACCGGCCGAGGAGAGCGCCGCGATCCATTCGGCGGCGCGCAGCCGGTCGCCGGTCGTGGAAGGCCACGGGAATCGCGGGGCAACGACGAGCGCGCGCATCATCCGGAGCGACGCGATCGTAGCACAGCGACGGAGACCGCCGCCTCGGCCGCGAAGCTCGGCATGGAAGTCGAGCAGAAAGAGCCCGCCGACTCGCGGTCGAGAGCCCCCTCGAGCATTGCGCGAGCCGCGCTCGCCAGCCGCGCGCGAAGAGAGCGGTCGCCCTTCGCTCGCACGAGAGCGTCGATGCCGCGGGCCGGTAACGTGTTTTCGAAGGGCGCCGGGAGGGTCGGGAATCCACGAAAACAAGATGGGGAGCCGGGATACCCCGGCTCCCCATCTTCAAGCATGCATTAACGGTGTTACGGGATGAGGATGACGTCGCCACCGACGCAGAGGTTGTTGAGCGCCGTCGCGTTCGCGCCGTAGCTGAAGCGTCCCTCCGAGCTGCCGATCGCAACGACCCATGACTGCGCCAGCGGGATGTTCGGATTCTGGCTACCCAGCACAGCCGTGTTGAGGTTCAGGTAGATCCAGCCGGACTCGGCAGGCGTGAAGATCGGATCGACTCCGACCGCGACGCGCTGCGCTTCCGCGGGGA